>NZ_JBHJQI010000125.1:0-26276 GCF_042262805.1 Streptomyces sp. NPDC056361 | reverse complement strand
GGATCATGGGATCCGGCAGGCCCCTCCGGCCGTGCGCACGCTCAGGACCGGTTCACCGACACCTCATGGAGCGAGTAGCCCCAGCCCGTCGCCCGCCGCACGCCGTGGATCCGGACGTACCGGGCCGACTGCGAGGCGAACTCGGCGGTGTCGTAGCCGCCGTCGCTCGCCTGGGTGGACCACGCGGTCCGCCAGCTGCTGCCGTCGTCGGACAGCTCGATCCGGTACTCGCGGGCGTACGCCGCCTCCCAGTCGAGCGTGACCTTCCCGACCCGGCGCACCGACCCGAGGTCCACCTGCCACCACTGGTCGTCGGACCACTCGCTGGCCCAGCGCGTCCCCGTGTCGCCGTCGACCGCACGGCCCGGCGCGAAGCTGACGAACGGGTTCCACCACTCCGAGGTGCTGGCGGCCGCAGGGCGGCCGGAGGCGAGGTTCACCGCCGGCTCGTGGTCCTCGGTCCGCTTCCACGTCGTCAGGTACGACTCCGCACCCCGCGACAGCTCGTCGACGACGGCCGGACCGCCGTTGCTGAGCCGGATCTGCTCGATCCAGTCCGGCACGAGGCCGTTGTGCGCGGCGCCGTCCGTGTTGAGGTCCCAGGTGCGCTCGCCGGTGACCTGGCGGTCGAGCACCGCACCGCCGTCGAAGCTGCGGAAGGGGTACTTCACGGCGTTCGGCGCGTCGGCGCCGACCGGACCCGGCCAGCCGCCGACCCCGTTCATGTCGGTGCCGTAGCCGAACCCGACCCCGTACTTCTTGCGCAGCGCCGCCTTCTGCGACGCCTCGCCGACGAATCCCTCGGCGCCGTGCATGTACGAGGCCGCGAAACCGCCGAGGCGGTAGAGCCGCTCGGTCCAGTCCAGGTCCATCCAGCTGTGGCTGGAGAGGACGCCGGGGTACTCCTCGGCCTCCAGGATGTCGAGCGCGCGCCCGGCGGCCTTGACGCTCATGTGGTCGAGCTCCAGCATCATGCCGCGCTGGATCATGCCCTTCAGGGCGTACTCGCCGAGCCTCGTCAGACCGCGGGTGTTGCACTTGGCGTCGGAGGCGTACGAGGGCACGCTCACCCCGGCCGGCAGCTTCTCGGCCATCGCGGCCGGGGCGGCGGCGAGCCCGATCGGGTTGTCGTGCTGAGCGCCCGCGCACTTCTCGGTGGTCCAGAAGGTGCCCGTGGACAGGAACTGGCCGATGTTGACCGCCACGCCCGTCGTGCCGCTGTCGAACCGCACGCCGCACAGCGCGTTGTCGAACTTGTGGCAGAGGAACATGCTGCGCACGCCGAGCGCGTACAGCTCGTCGAGGCCCTTGTCGATGTCCGCCTGGCCGCACTGCGCGATGTCCAGGATCTGCTTGCAGCCGAAGGGCTCCGACGTCTCCACGCCGAGGACGACCGCGAGCTTGCCCTGCTCGATCACCGAGCGGGCCTGCTCGGCGCTGGTCACGATCCGGAACCAGCCCTTGCCGGGGCCGCCGTACATCCCGTCGACGTAGTCCTGCAGCTCGTACGTCCTGCGGGCCTCCAGGCGGATCGCGGTCATCTCGTCACAGGTGCGGTCCCGGGGCAGCAGCGAGCAGATCAGGCCGTTGGTCACCAGGTCGTTGACGAGCACCCGCTGGCCGCCGCGCCAGGCGCGCTCGACCCAGGCGTAGTAGTTCTGCTGGTGGCTGAGGGAGTTGTTGGCGGGCCAGTCCTTGAACGTCGGCCAGCCGACCGGGTCGTGCTTCCCGTTGTCGCCGCCCGTGAGGTGCTCGAAGAGGGCGCCGGAGCCGTCCGGGTAGTGCTCGGGACAGTCCTTCAGCGCGTCGGCGATGCCCGCGGTCGAGAACGTCTGGCCGCAGATCATCCGGCCGCCGAAGCCCTCGTTGGACATCAGGTGGTTGTGCGCGTCGACGAAGCCGCGCACCTTCCCCTGGGCGTCCGTGCCCGTGAAGGGCGCTCCGGTGACGTTGATCTGCGAATCGGCCGCGGGCCGTGAGGTGGGCTCCCACCAGGTGCCGCCGGCGTCCGCGGCGGGCACCGGGGCGGAGCCGAAGAGCACGGCGGCCAGGGCGAGGAAGAGCGCGAGGAGGGCGGATCTGCCGCCGGTTCCGCGCGTGATGGGTCGAGTCATGATCAGCGATGCCTCCGGACGGTGGGGGGTGTACCGGGCGCCCCGAGGATCGCGGTGTCGAGGGAGTGAGTCAAGAGTCCGGGTCAAATGACCTGTTGGTGTTTGCTGAATCGTCTCCGATCGATCAACCCTCCATCAGGGAAACGAGTTGATCTGCCGTCAGATCGAGGTGTCCGTCCGCCACCCGCGCGTCGCCGAGCACCAGGAACTGCAGCGTCAACCCGTCGATCGCCGCCGCCAGATAGCGCGCGAGCACCTCGACCGGAACGCTCGGCTCGACCCCCCGCGCCGCGCCGACCTGGCCGATCAGCGCCGCCGCCGACGCCACGTACTGGTCGTACTGCGCCCGCGCCAGATGCTCGAACCCCGGCTCCCGCAAGGCGTACTGGGTCAGGTCGTACGTCAGCATGTGCTCGCCGGGATGCGCCGTCACGTGGTCCCAGTACGTCTGCAGTGCCCCCCGCACGGTCTCCCGCAGCGTCGCCCCCGGCTCGACGGCGGACATCACCCGCGCCACGTAGTTGCCCGTGATCGTCTCGATCGCGGCTTCGAGGAGCGCCTGCTTCGACTCGAAGCAGTAGTGGAACACGCTCAGCGACACACCCGCCTCGGCGCAGATCGACCGCGTGGTCGTCCGCGCCACCCCGTCCCTGGTCATCGCCCTGATCGCCGCCTCGACCAGCTGCCTGCGTCGTTCTGCCGACGGCATCCGCGCCATGGTTCCTCCTCGCGTCCGGCGCAAGGGTAACCGCAGCCCCTGTGTCCTTCCCTCCGGCCGGTCCCGTGCGCGACGGGACCGGTGGAGCGCGGTGTCAGGGGGTGTACGGGGCGTCGGTGTGGCCGAGTTCGGTCATGGCGGGCTCCGTCACGCGGTACACGGCGGTACGTCGGATCGTCACGACGGCCGCCGGGTCGGAGTCCCCGCGCGTGAGGTACACGACGGTGGCCTGACGCGGCGCCGGCGACGAGACGACGATCGACTCCACGGGCGTACGGTCGCCCAGCGAGGCGGCGGCGACGGGCACCGGGGTGCCGGAGTCGTTCCGCCAGGTGACGAGGCCGTAGAACTTGCCCGTGCCACCGGTGGTGACCTTGACGGCGGCCACCGCGTCCTGTGCCGGGTCGCCCGTCATGTCCCCGATGCCGCACTGCGGCTGGAGCTCGATCACCACGCCGTCGCCCTCCCACCGGCCGTCGGTGAACGCCACGGTCCCCTCCGGCGCGTCGGGGAAGCGGAACGTCGACGTCTGCAGCTCGGCACTGCGCAACTGGTCACAGGTCAGCGCGCCCGCCGAGGTGTCCTTGCCCGGCTTCGTCGGCTTCTTCGTGGGCTTCTTCGTCGGCTTCTTCGACGCGGACGGCGACGGCTTGGCCGATTCCGTCCCCTTGCCCCCACCCGGAGCCTTCGACGAGGTCGCGGAACCGCCCGGCTTGGTGTCCGAACCCCCGCCGCCTCCCGTGTCCTGGCAGCCCACCGTGACCGACGCCAGCGCCAGGGCCGTGACAAGCCACGTTCCCCGCGCCCGCCCGTTTCTCTTCCCGTTCACCGCAGGACCCCCTTTGTGTCCGTTCGCGCCGTCCGTCCACCGTCCGGCAGGGCCGAAGACGCGTCGTTCCGCACCGCGGTTGCGGGTGCGGGGCAGCGGGGTGAGCAGAGGCGCCATGGCCTGTACTCGCCCTCGCGGCCGGCGATAATAGGCTTTCCCTTGTCCCGCCCCCCGAAGAGCCGCCGTGATCGACAGCACCACCGCACCCCCGTCCACCGACCCGGCCGGAATACGCGCCGAACGGCGAAGGCTCGTCGAGTCGGTGGCCGCCCACCGACGCCTCCTCGCCGGGCGGCGCCCGTTCGAACTGGCCGACCTGCGGCGGCTGAACCGCGAGGCCGGGGCACGCGCCCGGGCCGAGGCACGGCGCGGCAAAGCCCTCCAGCGGATCCACGAGAAGCGGACCAGGCGCGAACGCTCCCTCGCCGGCAGGCTCGACGGCCTCGACGGGAAGCGGGCGACCCGGGAGCGCCGGGCCCTCGCCGTCCTGCGGCGCGAGTCGATCGAACGCTCCCTGCGCGGCACGCGCCTGACCGCGAGCCAGGTCAACGGCATCGGCAGCGGACTCGTCCGCGACCTCGCCGCACTGGGCATCACCTCGGCCGCCGACTTCCGGCGCGTCAGCTGGGGCAAGGCCCCCAACGGCCGGGGCGGCGAGGTCCTCTACATCCACCGCACCGAGGGCGGCAAGGTCCACGTCAACGGCATCGGCGAGCACCGCGGCCGACCCCTCATGGAGTGGCGGAGAGCCGCCGTCGCCCGGGCCGAGGCCCGCGCCCCCCGGGAACTGCCGGCCGACGAACGGCACCGCATCGAGGAGATCGTCGAGAACGAACGGGTCCGCCTCCGGGAAGAGCTCGCCCAGGTCCCGCAGACCGCGGAGGCCGCCCGAGCCGAGGCCCGGGAACTCCACGCGGAGCGCCTGGCCGCGCTGACGGACGCCGAACGCGAGGCGCGGGCCGACGCCGACCTGCGGCGGGCCGCCTTCGACGAGACGGCGGAGCGGCTCCTCGCCGTCCGGGCCGAGTTGGCCGCCCACGTCGACGCCCACGGCGACCTGGGCCTCATGGAGCGCCGAACCCGCTCCCGAGCCCTGCGCCCGCTACCGGCCGGCCCCGCGGCGATCCCGCCCCCGCGCTCCCCGGGGGCCCGGCCGAAGGCACCCGAGGACGCCCATGGCGTTGACGGCCGCCGTGGCGCCGAGGGTCTCCACGGTGGCGAGCACGCCACCGGCGCGGTGGGGGCGCACGACGGAGAGAGCGCACACCGCGCCGACCGCGCACACGGCGCCCGACGCGTCGGCGACCCGTCGGCGCCGGGCCTTCCCGTGCCGGCGCCCGAGCCCGAGCCCGTGCGCGTACACGCCGACGGCGACGGCGCCCCGGCGGCGTCGCCCGGCATCCGGGCCGGGCTCGGATGGCTCGCACCGGTCGCCCTGTTCGGCGCGACGGCGGTCCTGGGCGCGGGGGAGACGGACGCGACGCCCCTGTGGTTCTCGGTCGCGGCCCGCGTCGTCTCGCTGGCCGTGATCGTGGACCTGCTGCGGCTCTGGGTACCGCGCAGGAGCTGGCGGACGCCGGCGGCCATGCCCGCCGGCACCGGGTTCGTGGCCTCCGGCGCGTTCCTCGGGCTCGCCGCGGCGAGCATGTTCGTCGACCCGCGGTACACCGGGGGCGGTGCGCCGTGGGCGGTGGCGGTCGTGGCGGCGGTCCTCGGCGTGGCCGGCGCGGCGCGCCGCGTGCGCGGCGGAGGAACGGACGCGCCCGCCGGGTGAATCGCACCGAGCGGAGCCCCACCGCGCGCAGCACGCCCGGCGAATCCCACCGAGCGACTCCCGCCGTGGTGACTCGCCCCGACCGAGAGGGGTCTCCCGTACTCAGCCCCGCTCGGTGTCCCGGGTCGTGTCCAGGACCTCGCGGAGTGCCGCGACCGCGTGGGCGCGGTGGGTGTCGAGGTGGTGGACGACGGTGTCGATGTCGCCGCGGCGGAGGGCGGCGAGGACGGCGCGGTGCTCGTGGACGGCCTGCTCGCGGTGCGGGGTGTCGGTGTAGTAGAGGGAGCGGTAGGCGTCGGTGGAGTCCCACAGGGTGGTGATGAGGCGGACGAGGCGGGGCATGCCGGAGGCCTCGACGAGGGTGAAGTGGAAGCGGCGGTTGGCCGCGGCCATGCCGGGGACGTCGCCGGCGTCGGCGGCGCGTTCCACCTCGTCCTGGGCGTGTTCGAGCGCGGCGAGGGTGCCGTCGGGCATCCGGCGCGCGGCGCTGCGTACCGCCTCCGTCTCCAGGAGTTCGCGGATCCGGTAGATCTCCTCCAGGTCGGCGAGCGAGAGTTCGGCGACGAAGTAGCCCCGGTGTATGTGGTGGACGACGAGGCCCTCGGCCTCCAGGGCCTTCAGGGCCTCGCGCAGGGGGACGCGGCTCACCTCGAAGCGGGCCGCGAGGGCGTCCTGGACGATCTGGTCGCCCGGCCTGAGCCCTCCGGTGGTGATGGCGCGCCGCAGTTCCTCCAGGACGAACTGCTGGGCGGTCTGCGGCCGCCGCTTCTGCACCGCGCTGCTCATCGCCTGTGACCTTCCGTTCCTTCGTGTCGCCATCGGCGGTGCCCGCCGCCGGTGGCGCCCATCTTCCTACGGATCAGGGCGTGCGCGCGGGTCGTCCCAGCGTGGCGAGCAGGTCGTCGGTGTGCTCGCCGAGGCGCGGGGGAGCGGCGCGGTAGGAGGGCGGGGTGGCGTCGAGTCGGATGGGGTGGGCGACCTGCCCGGGGCCGGCCGCGGACTCGGGCACCCGCGGGGCGAGCCCCAGGCGGTCGGCGAGGTCGAAGGCGGCGGCGAGGTCGTTGATGGGGCCGCAGGGCACGCCGACCGCGGTGAGTTCCTCGAACCAGTCGTCGGCGGTACGGGTGGCGAGCGGCGCGGCCAGGGCCGTGACCAGGTCCTCGCGGTGGGCGACCCGGGCCGTGTTGGTGGCGAACCGGGGGTCGTCGGCCAGCTCGGGCCGGCCGATCCGGTCGCAGAGGTTCCGGAACTGCCGGTCGTTGCCGACGGCGAGGACCAGCGGCCGGTCCCGGGCCTCGAAGACCTCGTACGGGGCGATGCTCGGGTGCCGGTTGCCCATCGCGCGCGGCACGACGCCGGCCCCGAGGTGGGCGGCGGCCTGGTTGGTGAGCGCGGACAGCAGGGAGGTGAGCAGGGAGACCTCGACGCGCTGCCCCCGGCCGGTGCGGTCGCGGTGGCGGAGGGCGGCGAGGACGCCGAGGCCCGCGTGGAGGCCGGTGATGACGTCGACGAGGGCGACGCCCGCCTTGGTGCCGGTGCCGTCCGGTTCGCCGGTCACGCTCATGAGGCCGCCCATCGCCTGCACGAGGAGGTCGTAGCCGGGGAGCCGGGCCCCCTCGGCGGTGCCGAAGCCGGTCACGGAGCAGTACACGAGCCCGGGGTTGGACTTCCGCACGTCCTCGTATCCGAGGCCCAGCCTCTCCATCGTGCCGGGGCGGAAGTTCTCCACCAGGACGTCCGCTCCGTCGACGATCGCGCGGGCCGCCGCGAGGTCCTCGGGGTCGGCCAGGTCGAGGGAGACGGAGCGCTTGTTCCGGTTCACTCCGAGGAAGTAGGTGGCCTCGCCGCCGGCGAACGGCGGGCCCCACGCGCGCGTGTCGTCGCCGGAGCCGGGCCGCTCGATCTTGATCACGTTCGCGCCCAGGTCGGCGAGGAGCATCGTCATGTACGGCCCGGCGAGCACGCGGCCGAAGTCGGCGACGACGATCCCGGACAGGGCGCCGCCCTCCGCCGTCCCCGGGGTGCCCGGCTGATCTGCGCGCATGCGGCGGTCCCTCGCTCTCGCTGGTGACGCGGTGTCGATCCGAGGATTGGATCCAATCGGGACCGTACGGGCCGGATACCGGGTTTTCAATACTGGATCCAATATCCGATCGAGCGCTACGCTTCGGCTCGCCGAGTTGCCACAGTCGCCAGGAGGCCGTCCGTGAAGTCGCCGTCCACCCCCGTCCACCCCTTCGACCTGCTCGCCGTCGACGGACTGCTGACCGACGAGGAGCGCGAGATCCGGAACACCGTCCGCGCCGTCGCCGACCGCGAGCTGCGGCCGCACGTCGCCGGCTGGTTCGAGAAGGGCGAGATCCCCGCCCGCGAGCTCGCGCGCACCCTCGGCGGCGCGGGCGTGCTCGGCATGCACCTGGAGGGCTACGGCTGCGCGGGCACCAACTCCGTGGCGTACGGCCTCGCCTGCCTGGAACTGGAGGCCGTCGACTCCGGCCTGCGCTCCCTGGTCTCCGTCCAGGGCTCCCTCGCCATGTACGCCATCTGGAAGTACGGCTCCGAGGAGCAGAAGCAGCGGTGGCTGCCGAAGATGGCGGCCGGCGAGTACATCGGCTGCTTCGGCCTCACCGAGCCCGATGCGGGCTCCGACCCGGGCGCGATGCGGACCAACGCCAAGCGGGACGGCTCCGACTGGGTCCTCAACGGCACCAAGATGTGGATCACCAACGGTTCCGTCGCCGACGTCGCCGTCGTCTGGGCCCGCACCGAGGACGGCGTCCGGGGCTTCCTCGTCCCGGCCGGCACCCCCGGCTTCAGCGCCCCCGAGATCAAGATGAAGCTCTCCCTGCGCGCGAGCGTCACCAGTGAACTGGTCTTCGAGGACGTGCGCCTGCCCGCCGACGCGATGCTGCCGGAGGCCCGCGGCCTCTCCGGTCCGCTCGGCTGCCTCAACGAGGCCCGCTTCGGCATCGTCTTCGGCGCGCTCGGCGCCGCCCGCGACTGCCTGGAGACCGCGATCTCCTACGCCCGCGACCGGGTCGTCTTCGCCCGCTCCCTCGCCTCGTACCAGCTGACGCAGCAGAAGCTCGCCGACATGTCCGTCGAACTCGGCAAGGGCATGCTGCTCGCCCTCCACCTGGGCCGGCTCAAGGACGCGGGCGCGCTCACCGCCGAGCAGGTCAGCGTCGGCAAGCTCAACAACGTCCGCGAGGCCATCGCCATCGCCCGCGAGTGCCGCACGATCCTGGGCGCCAACGGCATCACCCTGGAGTACCCGGTGCTGCGCCACGCCAACAACCTGGAGTCGGTGCTCACCTACGAGGGCACGAGCGAGGTCCACTCCCTGGTCATCGGCAAGGCGCTCACCGGCGAGCAGGCCTTCCGCTGACCTTCCGTCACACGGTGGCGGTCAGCCGGCCGTCACCCGGTCGACGAACGCGTCCAGGTTGCCCGTCAGACGGGCGACCTGCTCGTCGACGGTGAGGGACTCCTCGTGGCGCCGGCCGCGCAGCTTCGGCTGCCGCCGGCCGCGGACGTACAGCGAGCAGGCCAGGTCGGCGCAGAGGTAGATGCCGACCGTGTTCCCCTCGCGGCCGCGGCTCCCGGCCAGCGGTGCCACGAGGAGCGTGACGCCCGACGACGCGTGCCCCGTCAGGCAGACCTGGCACATGCTCGACTTCACGGCGCTGGTCCGGCCGGTGGCGGGCACCCGCAGGGTCACGCCGAGCGGGCCGTCCTCGCGGGGGAGCACCAGGTGCGCGCGGAGCGGCGCGCCCGGGTCCACCCAGCCCAGGAAGTCCAGGTCCTCCCAGGGGAGTTCGGCGAAGTCGAGCGGCAGCTTGAGGCGGGCCGCCTCGCCCTTGGTGCAGTTCACGAAGGACGCGCGGATCTCTTTGTCGGTCAGTGGTTCCACTCGGTGGACCGTACACGGACCAGACCCGGCGGGCACCCGAATAAGGCGCGGTGCGCACCCGGCCGGGCGGCGCGCCGCCCGGCTCAGGCGACCCAGTCCGGCAGGGCCGGGTCGGCGAAGGTCCCCGGAGCCCCGTCGAGGGCGGCCGCGAGCCGTTCGGCCGCCGGCTCGTACACGTCCTCCGGCAGCGTGTACGGGATGCGCAGCCGGTGCTCGTGCGTGCCGGGGTCGACGCCGAACCGGGCGCCCCCCTCCACCCGGACGCCGTGCCGCAGGGCCCGGGCGGCGAGCGAGGAGGAGACCGGGCGGCCCAGGTCGATCCACAGGCACATGCCGCCGGGCGGCACCGTCCAGCGCCACTCCGGCACGTGCCGGGCGAGCGCCGCGCTCAGCGCGGAGCGCCGCCGGCGCAGCTCCTCGACGCGCTGCGGGAGGATCACTTCGAGCCGGTCGATGAGGGAGACGGCCACCAGCTGGTCCAGGACGGAGCCGGACAGGTCGGCGGTGATCCTGACCCGGGCCAGCTCGGTCACGACCCGGGACGAGGCCCGCACCCAGCCGACGCGCAGTCCGCCCCAGCAGCTCTTGCTGAGCGAACCGACGGAGACGATCTGCTCCCCGTCGCCCCCGCCGGCCGTCGCGGCGAACGGCGCAGGGGCGGGCACGTCCAGGGCCATGTCGGTGAGCGTCTCGTCCACCACGAGCCAGGTCCCGGTGGCCCGCGCGGCCCGTGCCAGTTCCCGGCGCTGCTCCTGCGGCATGAGGTGCCCGGTCGGGTTGTGGAAGTCGGGGATCAGATAGGCCAGGCGCGGTGCGGTCTGCCGGAGCGCCGCGTCGACGAGCCCGGTGTCCCAGCCGCTCTCGGTCACCGGCACCGGGGTCACCCGGAGCATGCGGCCCCGCATGGCGTCGAGGGCGTTCGTGTACGAGGGGTTCTCGGCCAGCACCCGGTCGCCGGCCCGGCCGAGGAGCGTGAGGACGAGCGACAGCGCCTGCTGGGCGCCCGTGGTGACGAGGATCTGCTCGGGGCGGGTCGGCAGGCCCCGGGCCGTGTAGCGCTGGGCGACGGCCGCGCGCAGGGCGGGCAGCCCGTACGGGTGGTAGCCCTGGGAGCCGGCGTAGCGGGGCAGTTCGAGGGCGGCGGCCGCCAGCGCGGCGGTCAGCTCCTCCGCGGGGGCCTGCGGCGCGGCGAGGGCCAGGTCGATGGTCGAGCCGGTCTCGTCGTGGAAGGCGCCGAGGGCCGTCGGCGCCTGCCCGTCGGGCATCGCGGTCCAGGTGCCCGCGCCCCGGCGGCTGTGCGCGTACCCGCTCTCCCGGAGCAGGTCGTACGCCCCCGTCACGGTCGTCCGGCTCACCTGGAGCACCGCCGCGAGCTCCCGCTCGGCCGGCAGCCGCAGGCGGAGCGCGACCCGCCCGTCGAGGAGCGCCTCGCGCACGGCCCGCGCGAGCTCCCGGTACCCGAACCGCCCCTCGGGCGGCGGGGTGAGGAGCGACGCGAGCTGGCGGCCCGTCAGGGTCCGGTCCGCTGTGTGGACCACGCGTGCCACTGCCATGCCAATCACTCCTTATTGGCTCTGCTGTCCAGGCCAATAAGAGTACAGACTCCCGTCCAGTGGCCTGGTGGCCATGCTCTCAAGGGAACTCAAGGGAAGGGGACGACCGATGTCCGGACACTTCACCGACCGCGACGAGCGGATGTGGCAGCTGCGAGCGGAGGAGCGGGCGACCCGGCCCCTGCCCGTCGGGGCATGGCTCCGGAGCCTGCGCACCTCCGTGGCGCGCGGCGCGGCGGGACGCGCCGAGGCGGCCCGCGCCGCCGTCCGGCGCCCCGCCGTCGCGCCCGCCGCCTGCGAACAGGCGTGACCGGCGGGTCGCCCGGCGGGCCCGCCGAGGCGTTCTCCCGGGCGGGCGGCCGGGTCGTCGTCGGCGTCAGCGGTTCGCTCGCCTCGCTCGCCGCCCTCCGGCGCGCGACCTCCGTCGCCCGGCGCGACGGCGTACCGCTGCTCGCCGTCCTCGCCTGGGAGCCCCCGGAGGGCGAGGCGCTGCACGCCCGGATGCCCGACCGCGCGTGGGCGCGCCTGTGGGAGGAGGACGCCCGGCGGCGGCTGGAGGACGCCGTCCTCGACGGCCTGGGGCGCATTCCCGCGGACGTGGTCTTCGAGGGCAGGGCCGTCAGGGGAGCCCCGGCCGACGTGCTCCGCGCGCTGGCCGGCCGCCCCGGCGATCTGCTGGTCGTCGGCGCCGCGCCGCGCCGTGGCCGGCTGTCCCGGCTGCGCCGCCGCCCGGTCCTGCGCGCGGTCCTCGACCGTGCCGCCTGCCCGGTGCTGACGGTGCCGGGCCCGGCCCTGCTCCCGGGCGAGGCACGCGTCCTGCGCCGGAACGCGCGCGCCTCCGCGCCGGACGGTGCCGGAGCGGAGGCACGGGGCCGGGCGGGCGCCGGTCCGGACGCGGGGCCGGGCGGGGGCCGCGGTGGCGTCGCGGGGCCGGGTGGCGGGGTCAGGCCTTCGCCGGGTCGACCTTGAAGATGCGGGCCATGTCGTCGAGGACCAGGTGGGCGCCCTGGACCGTCCGCGACCCCGTCGCCCGGGGCCGCACCCCGCACCAGTGCCGGTGGCGGCAGTGGTCGTCGCTCAACCGCGAGGACGGCCGCACCGTCGTGATGGTGCTCCACGAGCTCAACCTCGCCTGCCGGTGCGCCGACCGCCTCGTCGCGATGCGCGCCGGCCGGGTCGTCGCGGCGGGACCGCCCGGCGAGATCGTCACCCCCGACCTCGTCCGGGACGTCTTCGACCTGCCGGCCACCGTCATCACCTGCCCGGTGGCCGGTACGCCCCTGGTCATCCCGGAAGGAGGCCGTCGGCCGCGCGTCCCCGGCCCGCAGGCCGGGGACGCGGCCTGACGGGCCCGGCCGACCGCGGGGTCAGACGACGGTTCCCGGACCCTGCGCGGGCACGGAGGCCGACCCCGTACCCGGCGAGGAGTTCGACGGGGACAGCGACGACAGGGAGGGCAGCGACGCCGCCGACTGCGCGGCCGAGGACGAGGCCGGCTGGTCGGGCGACTGATCCGCCGACTGGCTCGTCAGACCGGCCGACCCGTCCGTCGAGGGCCCCGAGTCAGGGCCCGAGGAATCACCCGACGGCGACGTTCCGGTGGAACTCGACGAGTCGGAAGGCGTCGCCGACGACGTCGTCGAGGTCGGAGTCGGAGTCGGGGAGAGCGTCGAGGGGCACGGCGACGGGGTGATCCCGTTGCTCGGCGTCGGGGTCTGCGTGCCCGTCACCGTCACGCACGGCACCGGCGACGACGGGGAGACCGACGGCGACGAACTGGACGTGGACGGCGTCGGGGACAGCGTGTGCGGCGGGGGAGGCGGCGGCGTGGGCTTGTCGTGCCGGCCCGTGTCGCCGTGCTGGCGCGCGAACCAGCCGTCGTCCTGGGGGTCGTACACGATGAACACGTTCACGACGGTCACCGACGGTGCCACCACGACCACCTGGGACGAGTTGTAGCCCTGCCAGGGGGTGCCCGTCGTGCGCGGCTGCTTCTGCGCCACCGGGGTCGTCAGCGGGTTCCCGCAGGCGCAGCGCACCCGGGGCACCCCGCGGCCGTCGACCATGACCGCGGTACCGGCCTGGAGCACCGCCTGGTACGAGGTGGCGGAGCCGTCCCGGAAACCGTGGTTCGTCACCCGGGTGTCGACCCGGAGCTGAAGCGGGGTCAGGGAGCGCAGGAAGCCGGGGACCTCGTTCGCGGGGATGCCCATGACCGAGGCGAAGGCCGCGTTCTTCGCGGGCTCGGCGGAGAGGTAGCGCACCTGCTCTTCCACGTTGCAGCTGGAGACCGACTGCGTCCCCCCGTAGAGGCCCGGCGTCGATCCCCGCACCTCGGGCGTGGTCGACGCGGTACGGGGCGGCAGCGAGGCCGGCGACGCGGAGGTGTCGGTGGTGCGTGCCGTCGAGCGCGTGAAGGGGTCGGGGCCGGACGCGGCCGCGTTCTGCAGGAAGACCTCGCCGCCACCGGCACCGGCCTCGCTGCCGCTGTCGTCGGGACGGTTGGTGAGGACGACCGCGAGGGCGGCGACCGCGACGACGACCGCGGTGACCGAGGCGACCTTCGGGACGGAACGCCACCAGGGACTCTTGCCGCCGCCCCCGCCGGAGCCCGCGTCACCGGTCCCGCCGGGACCCGCTCCGCCTCCGCCTCCGCCCGAACCGCCCCCGGAACCACCGTGCGGCGGGCCGGGGGGTGGCGGGGGCCCGCCGGTCCCGGGGCGTGTACTCGGGCCCGAGAGGGGGCCGGAGGGGGGACCTGCTGGGGGGACCGACGGGGGGCCGGACGGGGGGCCGGTCGGCGGGCCGGACGGCGGGTGGGAAGTCACTTTGTTCCCTTTCTTCCGTTCCGGGGCCATTGTGTGCGCCGACCGGGGTCCGTACGCAAGCGGAAGCGTCACCCTCCGCGAACGGAGCAGCTCCCGCACCCGCGCCGGCACCCCTCCCTCCGGTCCGCACACGGCACCCGTCCCCTCCGGTCCACAAGCGGACAACCGCCACCGGTACTAGCGTGGTCAGGGTGAGCAGTCGGCTCCCCACCTCCACGCGGCCCGCCGCGTCCACCGGGCTCGGCGCCCGCATCGCGCTCCAGGCCCTGGCGGCCGTCGTCGCCGGTTACGCGGCGATGGCCGTCACCGCCGGGCTCGGCCTCTGGGCCGCGGGCGCCGCAGACCTGCCCGGCGGCTTCACCGCCGTCCTCGCCGCGGTCGTCGTCATGGCGGCGGGCGGCAAGGTCGAGCTCGCCGGCGACGCCGGCTCCCTCGCCGGCACCCAGGCCGAACTGACCGCCATGCCCCTCACCGTCACGCTGGTGGGCGCCCTGGTCACCGGCTTCTTCTTCCTGCGCCCGCTGCGCCACCACGCCGTGGCCGGCACCCGCGAACTCCTGCTCCGCGCGGCGAGCACCGTACTCCTGTGGCTGATCGCCCTCGCCGGGCTCTCGGCCCTCGCCCAGCACGACTTCCGGATCACCATCGGAGGCGGCGGCGACGAGCAGAGTTCCCTCACCGACCTCTTCGGCGACCTGCTCGACGCCGTGAACCCCACCGTCGGCTTCCGCACCGACCTCGGCCCCACCCTCTTCTACGGACTCCTGTGGATCCTCGGCGTCCTCGCCGTCGCCCTCCTCGTCTCCCGCAGGACCCCCCTGCCGCCACGGCTCGTCCGCTACCACGAACCCGTCCGGCCCGCGGCCTCCGCGATGCTCCTCCTGCTCCTCGCGTACGTGGCCGTGGGACTGGTCATCGGGGTGGTCGTCGCCGCGACGAAGGGCCACGCGACGGAGACCCTCGCCGTCCTCCTCCTCGGCCTGCCCAACGTGTCCTGGCTCGGCCTCGGCGTCGGCATCGGCGGCTCCTGGGAGGGCAAGGTGGAGGGCCCGTTCGGCCTGCCCATGCCGCAGGTGCTCGACGGCGTCCTGCGCGGCAACGGCGACAGCCCCGACCTCTCGACCGTCGACCTCTCCACACTCGCCGAACAGGACGCGCGCGCGTGGTGGCTGCTGCCCATCGCCGCCGTCCTGCTCCTCGCCGCGGCCTTCGCGGCCGCCGTACGCTCCCCGGCCCGCATCCGGCTCTGGCAGCACTCCCTGCACCTGGGCATCGCCTTCGCGCTGACCATGCTCGTCGTCATGCCCCTCACGCTGGTCGAAGCCCGCTTCGGCCTCTCGATCCTGGGCATCGGCGACCTGGACTCGCTCGGCGGAGAGGTCGTGCTGCGCCCGGACATCTGGAAGACGGTCGGCCTCGCCCTCCTCTGGGGCCTGGTCTTCGGCTTCCTCGGCGGCCTGCTGGCCTCCCGCGTCCACCGGAAGGGCGAGGTCGAGCAGCAGCCGCCGACGAAGTGACGACGACGAAGTGACGACACCGCTCACGGCTCTGCCGGAACTCGAAGCTCCCGGGAAGGAAACCCGGCCCTCACAGCTCCCGGAACACCGGCCGCGCCCACGCGGGCGGGGCCGGAGGCGGGCCGAGGACCCGGGGGCTGCTCGTCACCGCGGGACCCGTCGCGCCGGCGGTCAGCGCGGCCCGCAGCTCGGCGACGAACTCCAGGCAGGTCCCGTACCGCTCCTCCGGCGTCTTCGCCAGCGCCTTCGCGAACACCGCGTCCGCCGCCTCGGGCAGCCCCGGGCGCACCTCGGAGAGCGGCGGCGGCGGATCGTACTGCTGCGCCCAGAGCACGGCCCAGTCGGTCTCGCGCCGGAACGGCGGTGCACCCACCAGGGTCTCGAACACCACGCACGCGAGGCTGTACACGTCGCAGCGGCCGTCGACCGGCTTGCCGGAGATCTGCTCCGGCGCCACGTAGTCCAGCGTGCCGACGAACTCGCCGACCGTCGTGAAGCCGGTCAGCGACAGCGACTTCTTCGTCAGCCCGAAGTCCGTGAGGTACACGTGCTCCGGATGGTCGCGGTCGGTGCCCTCGGCGACCAGGATGTTGCCCGGCTTCACGTCCCGGTGCACCAGGTCGTGCGCGTGCGCCGCGTCCAGGGCGGAGGCGACCTGGAGGGCGATCCGGCACGCGGTCACGGGCGGCAGCGGCCCCTCGCGGTCGAGGAGGGCCACCAGGTCCTGCCCGGCCACGTACCGCATCGCGATGTACAGCACGCCCTCCGTCTCGCCCGCCTCGAAGACCGGCACGATGTGCGGGTGGTCGATCGAGGCAGCGACCCGCGACTCGTGCGCGAAGCGCTTGCGGAAGGTGTCGTTGCGGGCCAGCTCGGGGGCGAGCAGCTTCAGCGCCACCGTCCGGTCGAGCCGCAGGTCCCGCGCCCGGTACACGACCGCCATGCCGCCGCGCCCGATCTCGCCCTCCACGCGGTAGCCCGCGATCTCCTTGCCGAGCAGCCCCGAGGGCCGCCCCGCCGGAAGCTCGGCGTCGCTGCGCGCACCGCCCGCCATCAGCCCTCACCCGCCGTCCCGGGCGGACGCACCACCTGTGTCGGCGGCGGCCCGGCCGCCGCCGGGTCGACCTGGGGCACCACCTGCGTCGGCTCGTACCCGACGGGCGCGGCGGCGGCCCGCTCTCCCTCGCTCCCGGCCTCCGGGGGCGGGTCCGAGGGAGGCTCCGGAGGGGGCGGCTCCGAGGTGGGCGACTCCTGCGCCGCCGCCGAGGGGGCCGCCGAGCTCGCGTACGTGCTCAGGCCGAGCCCGTCGCAGTACACCCAGCGCTCGTGTTCGGCGTCGTACAGCCACACCGACTCCCCGTCGACGACCATGCCCACGCGCAGGCCGCGGGTCCGCAGCCGGAAGTTCTCGCCGTCCAGGCGCCCCGCGCCCAGCTCCTCCGCCGCCCGCCGGTACCGGCCGAGCGCGTCCTCCGCGCGGGCGATCAGCGGCCGCGGATCGGCGGTCCTGGTCAGCGGCCGACCCGCCGCCGGAGGGTCGTCCGGCACGCTGACCAGCAGGCGCGCGTCGACCCACGCCGTCCAGCCGTTGGAGCACAGCACCCGCCCCCAGTCACCCGCCCGCTCCTCCAGGCGCACCGGCAGGAAGGCGTCGAGGGGCGACGTGGGAAGCCCCGGGTCGGGCGCCTCCCACGCGTCGAGCCCTTCGCGCGGCACGACGTGCGTCGGCCGGAAGTCCGGCACGTAATCCGCCACGGGAAAACTCACGGTCCTGCCTCCGTTGGGGGAGAGCTCACAGTTGTGCCTCCGTTGGGGGAGAGCTCACAGTTGTGCCTCCGCTACGGGAGAGCTCACGGCCTACCTCCGCTACGGGAGAGCTCACGGCCTACCTCCGCTACGGGAGAGCTCACGGCCTACCTCCGCTACGGGAGAGCTCACGGCCTACCTCCGCATCACGACCGGCTCCTGGCGGCGCAGCAGCCGGGCCACCACCAGACCGAGGGCGAGACAGAGCACCACCAGCATGCCCATGTCGAACAGCCAGGCCTCCGCCGTGTGGTGCATCAGCGGGTCGGCCGTCTTGTCGCTCGGCGCGACCTGCCCGATGTCGATGGTCGCGCCCATGGCGGCGAACGCCCACCGCGACGGCACCAGCCAGGCCAGCTGCTCCAGGACGGGCGTGCCGCGCACGGTCAGGAGCGCGCCGCAGAACACCACCTGCACGATCGCGAGGAGGACGAGCAGCGGCATCGTCACCTCCTCCTTGCGCACGACCGCCGAGACGAGCAGACCGAGCATCATCGCCGTGAAGGCGAGCAGCGCCACGGCGAGCGTGATCTCCACGAGCGGGGGCATGAGGACGCCCTTGCCGTCGGGCACGTTCAGCGGCACGCCGATCAGCGCGACCAGGGTCAGGACCACGGCCTGCACGACCGTGATGAGGCCGAGGACCACGACCTTCGAGGCGAGATAGGCGGAACGGGACAGGCCGACGGCTCTCTCGCGCCGGTAGATCGAGCGTTCCTTGACCAGTTCCCGCACGGCGTTCGAGGCGCCGGTGAGGACCGCGCCCACACAGAGGATGAGCAGGACGTTGAGCGTCGACTCGGGGTTGAGGCTGCCCTCGGACAGGGCCCGGGCCATCGCCCCCATCACGAACGGCAGCGCGACCATGATGGCGAGGAAGGTGCGGTCGGCGGCGAGCGCCGCCGAGTACCGGCGTACCAGCGTCCGCAGCTGGGAGCCCCAGCTCTGCGCCTTCGGCGGCGGGCCCGGCTCGGCCCCGGCCGGGGCACCCGGGCCCTCGGCGGGAACGGGGGTCGGTACGGGGACGTCCGGACGCGCCGTCGCGTCCGCGATGTACCTGCGGTGGAAGCGCGACGACCGGTACTGCCCGGCCCAGTCGCGTTCCCGCTCGTTCTCGAACGCCTCGAAGGCCTCCGGCCACTGGTCGAACCCGAAGAAGCCGAGGGTGTCGGCGGGCGGCCCGTAGTAGGCGACCCGGCCGCCGGGCGCCAGGACGAGCAGCCGGTCGCACACGTCCAGGCTGAGCACGCTGTGGGTGACCACGACGACGGTCCGCCCGTCGTCCGCGAGCCCGCGCAGCATGTGCATCACCGAGCGGTCCATGCCCGGGTCGAGGCCCGAGGTCGGTTCGTCGAGGAAGAGCAGCGACGGCTTGGTGAGCAGTTCGAGGGCGACGCTCACCCGCTTGCGCTGGCCGCCGGAGAGGCTGTGGATCGGCTGCTCGGCGCGCTCCACGAGGCCGAGCTCCCGGATCACCTCGTCCACCCGGTCCTGCCGCTCGGCCCGCACCGTGTCCTCGGGGAAGCGCAGCTCGGCGGCGTATCCGAGGGCCCGGCGGACGGTGAGCTGGAGGTGCAGGATGTCGTCCTGCGGCACGAGCCCGATGCGCTGGCGCAGCTCGGCGTAGTCCCGGTACAGGTCGCGCCCGTCGTAGAGCACCGTGCCCCGGTCGGCGGGCCGCTGTCCGGTGAGCGCGCCGAGCAGCGTCGACTTCCCGGCCCCGGACGGCCCGACCACCGCCAGCAGGGACTTCTCGCCCACGGGGAACGACACCTCGTCCAGGAGCGTCTTGCGCCCGTGGTCCACGGTGACGGCGAGCGACCGGACGTCGAGCGAGACCTCGCCGGTGTCCGTGAACTCGACCAGCTGCCCGCCGATCAGACAGAACGCGCACCGCCCGACGCCCACGATGTCGTCCGGCGTCACCCGCGCGTCCACCACCCGGCGGCCGTTGAGGAACGTGCCGTTGTGGCTGCCCAGGTCGTGGATCCAGTACGTGCCGTCCGGATGCGCCCGCAGCTCCGCGTGCCGTCGCGACACGACCAGGTCGGCCACGACCACGTCGTTGTCCGGCGCCCGCCCGATGCGGATGCTGTGCACCGGCAGCGGCCGTACGGACGTCGGCTGCCGGAACGTCCCGGTCGCGGCGGGGTGCGCCACGGACGAGGGCCGCGGCGGGTTCCCCGCCCCTGGTACGGGCACGGGCACGGGTGTCGGCGTCGGGCTCGGTGGCGGGGCCTCCGGCGCGACGGCGGGCGGATTCGCAACCGGTGCCGGTGCCGGTGCCGATGCCGATGCCGGTGCCTGAGCTGCGGGCGGCGGAGGGGGCGTGGGCGTGGGCGTGGGCGCGGGGGCCGGGGCGCCGGCCGAGAGCACCGCGCGCGGGCCGTCCTCCGGATGCCCGAACCGTACGACCGTCCCGGGGCCGACCTCCTGGGGAAGGGCCACGCGCAGGCCGTCCGCGAACGTGCCGTTCGTACTGCCCTCGTCCGCGAGGATCCACTGGCCGCCCGCGGCGCGGAGCACCGCGTGGTGCCAGGACGCCCGGGCGTCCGACAGCACGACGTCGCTGGTGGGGTCGCGCCCGATGCGATAGACGCGGCTCGGACTCATGAGCGTCGCGTCCCCGTCGACGTCGAGGACCAGATCAGGCGCCGCGGGCGCGACGGGCCGCTCTCCCATGCGTGAATTTTATCCGCCGGTGCTGATCCCCGCCCGGGATGGAGGCGCCGGTAGGGTGGGCGTCCGCCGCGGACCGCGGCCCGGACCAAGGAGGAACCACCCGTGCCGAAAGGTGTCACCAGGAGGCGGCCCCTGACCCGCGCGGCGCTCCTGAAGGCCGCCCTGGAGACCTTCGCCGAGCACGGTTTCCACGCGACGACGATCGAGCAGGTCTGCGAGCGCGCCGGCTACACGCGGGGCGCGTACTACTCGAACTTCGCCAGCAAGGAGGAGCTCTTCCTCGCGCTCTTCGACGAGCACAGCGACCGGACCGTACGGCGGCTGGCCGACGCGATCGACGCGCTGACCGCGGACGGGTACACCCTCGACCGGCTCGCGGAGCTGGCCGCCCGCATCGAACCCGACGAGCGGGACTGGTACCTCGTCACCACCGAGTTCACCCTGCACGCCATCCGCGATCCGCAGGCCGCCTGGGTGCTCGCCCGCCACGACGAGCGGCTGCGGGCCGAGATCGCCCGCGGCCTCACCCTCGTGCTGCGCCGGGCGGGGCGCGAACTGACCGTGGACGCCGACCGGTTCGCCCGGCTCCTCATCGCCCTGCGCGAGGGCGGTCTCGCGCAGAGCTATGTGGAGCCGGCGGAACTACCGCCGGGCAGCCTGGAACGCCAGTTCCTCGCCCCGCTCCTGGAGGCGTCGACGCGGGAGATCCCCGGGCCGACGCCCGGTCAGTCGAAGAGGTCCGGGTCGGACGCGGTGATCTGATCCCACAGCGGGCGCGCCTGGAACCAGCCGGCCAGGTGACCGCCGACCTGCCCCCGGGTGAGCAGGGCGGTCTCCCGGTCGATGAGCTGCGGGGTGCCCGCCGCCATCGCCAGGAGCTGCGCCTGGCACGAGCGCTCCATGGTGACGAACCACCAGACGGCCTCGGCGACCGAGTGGCCCACCGTGAGCAGCCCGTGGTTCTTGAGGATCACGGCCTTGTGGTCGCCGAGGGCCTTGGCGACCCGCTCGCCCTCCTCGGTCTCGTTCACCACGCCCCGGTAGTCGTCGTAGATGCCGTGGTCCTCGAAGAACGCGCACGCGTCCTGGGTGATCGGGTCGAGCGGGATGCCGAGGCTGGAGAAGGCCTTGCCGTGCAGGGAGTGCGAGTGCGCGGCGGCGATCGCGTCGGGCCGGGCGGCGTGGACCCGCGAGTGGATGACGAACGCGGCCCGGTTGACCGGCCTGCGGCCCTCCAGGACGGTGCCCTCGTGGTCGACCAGGATCAGGTCGGACGCCTTGATCTGGCCGAAGCTCATCCCGAACGGGTTGACCCAGAAGGCGTTCGGGTCACCCGGGTCCCGGACGGTGATGTGCCCCGCGACCCCCTCCGAGAAGCCGAACCGCCCGAAGATCCGGAACCCCGCGGCCAGCTGCTCCTTCCGGTACCGGCGCTCCTCCTCGACGGAGTCGAAGGCGGGCGGCAGGGGCAGTTCCACCCCCTCGGGCAGCGGTCCTACGGCGGCGGCGAGCGCGGGCGGCACGGTACTCATGGGCGGCTCCTCGTCGAGCGGGTCGGGCACGGCGCGCCAAAAGATACAGAGACGTATCCGATGCGACAACGTATCGAACCGGAGACGGACGTCACGCGGATCGAACCGGAGGTGGCTGTCGCGCGGATCGAACTGGAGGCGGATCCCACGCGGGTCTCACACGCCCGGAGCCCCGAACCGCGCCAGGTAGTGCCAGACCTTCTTCACGTCCTGCGGGTCGTACCGTCCCGAACCGGCCGCCTCCTGCACCGTCCTGGCGTCGAGCCACCCGTCGACCGCGATGCGGGCGCCGAGCTCCACGTACTCCGGCCCGCGGAACCCCGGGTGCCGCCGCAACTCCTCGACCGAGACCCGGAAGCCGCCGTGCCACTCGACGGCGCAGGGCAGCCGCCGGGCGGCCGCCTCCACCTCCGTGCCCCGGTGGCTCGGGTCGAGGACCAGCGCCTCCACGTCGCCGCCGATCACCACCGGGCCGTGGACGTGCGCCTCGACGTAGTCGTCGAGCGGGTCCTGATCGTCCGCCTCGGCGAGTGCGACCAGGCGCATCCGGGACGCCACGCCGAAGTCGGAGGGCTCCAGGAAGCTGTCCGGATAGCAGAACGTCGCCCGCTCCAAGGCGGCCGCCGTCAGGCGCAGATGGGCCGAGCCGAAGCGGGGAGCGGCACCGAAGGAGCGGCGGCGGAAGTCGAGGGCCCCGTAGACCGGGCGGGAATCCGCGGGCGCCTCGTCGTACGCTCCGCCGAAGATGCGGCTCTCCCACCGGTGGCGGTCGCCGCCGGGGTGGGCCGTCAGACCGCCGTTGCTGGTGCCGGTGACGAACTGCGAGCGGTAGACCCCGTCGTCCGCGAGCCGGTCGAGGAAGTGCGGGTGGAAATTGAGCGTGACCCGCAGGTTCGGGTCGAGCGCCCCGCCACTCGACCGTGCCGCGACGTGGGCGAGGGCCTGCCGGGCGGGGGAGTGGTCCTTGAGGATGTCGATCGGCGCCATCCGGGCAGTCTGCCGGGAGGGTGGGGCTTGCGGCACGGCGTTTTCGGTGGCTACGGTCGGGACCGAGAGATAGAAAGCGCTTTCCTTCTTGCTGTTCCCCCGTAGTCCTCCCCTTACGCAGCTGGAGTCCCCCGCGTGCCCACCCCCGATGTCCTGATCTACACCCGCACCACCGGCTACCGCCACGACTCCATCCCCGACGGCGCCGCGGCGCTCGCGGAGCTGGCGGCGGACCTCGGACGCCCCGCCGAGGTCACCGAGGATCCCGGCGCCTTCACCCCGGAGCGGCTCGCCGGGTGCGCCGCCGTCGTCCTGCTGTCCACCACGGGAAACGTCCTGACCCCCGAGGGTCGCCGCGCCTTCGAGGCGTACCTCCGCGGCGGCGGCTCCCTCCTCGCCGTCCACGCCGCCGCGAACGCCGAACCCGACTGGCCCTTCTACGGCGAACTGCTCGGCACCCGCTTCGCCGGCCACCCCGACATCCAGCCCGGCACGGTCCTCGTCGACGACCCCACCCACCCGGCGACCGCCCCGCTCCCGCCCCGCTGGTCCTGGACGGACGAGTGGTACAACTTCACCTCCGACCCCCGCACCCACCCGAATCCCGCCGTACGCGCACGCGTACGCGTCCTCGCCCGCGCCGACGAGACCACCTACCAGGGCGGCACACACGGCGCCGACCACCCGCTCGTCTGGTGCGGCGACATCGACCACGGCCGCGTCTTCTTCACCGCGCTCGGCCACGCGCCGGAGACCTACCACGAGCCGCTCTTCCGCGCCCATCTGTCGGGCGCGCTGGAGTGGCTCACCGGCGGGACGGTCGGAGGGGAGGCCGGCGGGCCGTCCGACGGCGTGGCCCTCTGACCCGCCGTCCGGGTGTCGGGTGCCGGGCTGAACCGCTGCCCGGCCGGTCTCTCGGCAGGGCGATCGCCAGGCACGCTACCGGGCCGGCCCGCTGACCGGCCGACGGGCCGCCACGGTGTCCTGCCTCCCGACGGTTCTCCAGACGGAGCGATCGATGAGCAGGCTGGCGGAGTGCCCCGCTGATCGGTCGGCCGACGGCCCCACTGGCCCGCCGATTGGCCGGCCGACGGGCCGATTGGGCCACGGGGCGATGGGTCTACGGGCTAACGGGGGGGCGACCGGTCGGTCGAGCGGTTGGCCGACGGCTTGGCCTGGCGACCGACCGGTCGGCTGACTGACGGGCCGACGGGCCGACGGGCCGACGGGCCAGCGGGCCAGCGGGGCACCCTGCCGGCCTGCCGCCTGGTCGGTCGACGGGCCGATCGGCCCACGGGCCATCCGGTTGATTGGCCGGCTGGTCAACAGGCTGGTCTGCCGCTCGATCTGTCCGGCCCGGCCTCCGTCCACGCGTTCGCGCGGGCGTGGGACGGGCCGCTCGAAGTCCTCGTCGCGAACGCCGGGATCATGGCCTTGCCCGCCCGCGTCCTGACCCCGACCAGCTGTGAGGCGCAGCTGGCGACCAAGCATCTGGGGTGCTTTGTGCTGCCACGCGCCCGCAGGCGGCTCTGCGCGCCTCCGGCGCGGCGCGCGTAGGGATCGTCAGCTCGGGCGCCCACCGGACCGCGCCCTTCGACGTCGAGGAACCGCACTTCGAGCTGCGGCCGTACGACCCCTGGGCGGCTTACCGGGCAGTCCCAGCCCAAGACGGAACGGGCTTTCTGTACGCCGTGGGCGCCCGGCGCTGGGCGGCCGACGGCATCACGGCCAACGGGCTCAACCACCCCGGATTCGTCCTGACCGGCTTGCAGCGCCACCTCGACGACGCCACTCTGCGCACGTTCGGGGTGATGGAGGAGGAGGGGAGCCTGACGTCGCCACCGTTCTACAAGACCCCCGCCCAGGGGGCCGCTACCTCCGTCCTGCTTGCCGCCTCGCCCCTCCTGCACGGTGTCACCGGCCGCTACTTCGAGGACGAGCAGGAGGCCGGCGTCGTGCGGGGCGACGAGGGCCGACCCGGCGGCGCCGCCGCCCGCGCACGTGGCCCCGAGGCGGCCGCCCGGCTCTGGGGGTACGGCTCCGCCACGCTCGCAGGCGCCTGAGCCGGACGGGGTCCGGGTAGGGCCTGAGCGGCGGCCCAGCAGGGCCCGGGGCCGGACAGGAGTCGGCGCACAGGCCCCGGGGTCGGACGCGGGTCCGGGGTCGGAGACATGCCCCGGGGTCGGGCAGAGGCCGGACGGGGTCCGGGGCGGGACAAGGCCCGGGTCCGACCGGGGCCGTACGAGGACCCAACGCCCCCAGTCGAAGCACCCAGGAACCACCTCCTTGCATTTGCCCGCGCCTGCAATTATTGTCTACGAAAGTAAGGCGCGCCTGCACCTAAATTTTCAGGGTGTGGCGCACGCGTAACCGGTGGGTCACCCCTTCCACCTGGCGCCCCGGCTCGTTCGCAACGGTGGCCGCGCCCCGTGGGCCCACCCTCATCCCCGTAAAGGCACAGTCATGTCGCTCAAGGAAATCCTTCCCGGCCGCCTCGGCTTCGGTACCGCCCCGCTCGGCAACATGTTCCGCGCGATTCCCGACGAGGAGGCCCGCGCCACCGTCGAGGCGGCGTGGGACCAGGGCATCCGCTTCTTCGACACCGCTCCGTTCTACGGCGCGGGCCTGGCGGAGACGCGGCTCGGCGAGGTGCTGTCCGCGAAGCCGCGCGACTCGTACGTCCTGTCGACCAAGGTCGGGCGCGTCATCCTCGACGAGCACGAGACCGCCGCCCGCGACCTGGGCGAGAAGGGCGGCCTGTTCGAGCACGGGAACCCGAACAAGATCGTCCACGAGTGGACGGCCGAGGCCACCGAGCGCTCCATCGAGGACAGCCTCAAGCGTCTGGGCACCGACCGGCTGGACGTCGTCTGGGTTCACGACATCGCCCAGGACTTCCACGGCGACCAGTGGCTGGGGAAGTTCGAGGAGGCCCGCACCGGCGCCTTCCGCGTCCTGTCCCGCCTCCGCGACGAGGGCGTCATCAAGGCCTGGGGTCTCGGCGTCAACAAGACGGAGCCGATCGAGCTGACCCTCGCGCTCGACGAGCCGCGCCCCGACGGCTTCCTGCTCGCCGGCCGCTACACCCTCCTCGACCACGGCCACGCCCTCCAGCGCCTCCTGCCCATGGCCCAGGAGCAGGGCGTCGACATGGTCGTCGGCGGCCCTTACAGCTCCGGCATCCTGGCAGGCGGCACCCACTTCGAGTACCAGCAGGCTCCGGCCGAGATCGTCGAGCGCGTCGGGAAGCTCAAGGCGCTGACCGAGAAGCACGGCATCGGCATCAAGTCCGCCGCCCTGCAGTTCTCCCTGGCCCACCCGGCCGCCGCCGCCGTCATCCCCGGCGCCACCCGGCCCAGCCGTATCGCCGAGGACACCGCGGCCCTGGCCGAGACCGTCCCCGCCGCGTTCTGGACGGACCTGCGCGAAGCCGGCCTGGTCAGCCCGACCGCCCCGCTCCCGAGCAACGCCTGACCCCCGCCCGAGCGCTCTCCCCGAACTCCCTGCCCCCACGCCCCATCAGCACCACCAGGAGAAA
The DNA here is from genome assembly GCF_042262805.1 of Streptomyces sp. NPDC056361. NCBI lineage: Bacteria > Bacillati > Actinomycetota > Actinomycetes > Kitasatosporales > Streptomycetaceae > Streptomyces > Streptomyces sp. NPDC056361. Next base: position 485 of record NZ_JBHJQI010000125.1, on the reverse strand, counting down.
CGATCATGGCTTCCACCTCCGTCAGCCGCGTCGTGCCCGCCTCGCCCCAGGAGGTCTGGGACCTCGTCGGCGGCTTCGACGCCCTCCCCGACTGGTTGCCGTACATCCCCGAGAGCGCCGCGCTCGAAGGAGGTCGGGTCCGCCGTCTGGCGAACCCCGACGGCGACGTGATCGTCGAGCGCCTCGTCGCGTTCAGCGAGACGGAACGCTCCTACACGTACGCCATCCTCGAAGCCCCGTTCCCCGTCACCGGCTACCTCTCCACCCTGCGCGTCCACCCGGTCGCCGGGCGGGACGACGTCGCCGAGGTCCAGTGGTCCGGGCGCTTCACCCCCGACGGTGCCACCGACGCCGAGACCGAGGACCTGTTCGCCGGGATCTACCGCGACGGCCTCGAAGCCCTGCACCAGGCCCTGTCGGCCTGACGCCGCGGCCGGCCGCCGTGCCGCCACTACTTCCGGGCCCGGGTACGCGCGCGCGTACCC
>NZ_JBHJQI010000124.1:0-26328 GCF_042262805.1 Streptomyces sp. NPDC056361 | reverse complement strand
CGCCCGGCCCGCCGGCGTCACCACCGCCGACCGGTTCCCAGCCCCTTGCGGCCGGGCGCCGAGAGGTGCAGCACCCGGAAGCGCTCGCCCTCGCCGGCGGGCGCTTCCGCGTCCGCCCACAGGGTGAAGGAGAGCAGCTCCCAGTGGCGCGGGTCGACGGCGAGGGCGGAGGCCACCACCCCGTCCCGCCGGGCCTCGCGCGCGTGCCGGTCCAGCGCGTCCGCCACCGCCTCGCCCGGCGGGACCTCCTCCTGCAGCGGGATCCGGCGGCGCGTCGCGGCACCCGGCACCGCCTGGGACGCCGACCCCTCCTCGTACGACAGGCCCGTCCAGTGCTGGACGACGGGCCGGCCGAAGTCGCGGACGATGCCCTGGAAACCCGGGCCCCAGAGGAAGGCGTTCATGCCCTCGTGGCCCGACCACAGGTAGAAGGGCGCGTACTGGTTGACCGGTGACCCGGCCTCCCGCTCCCTGATCAGGTACGCCTTCAGGCCGAGCCCCGGGAAGTCGTCGAGGAGGTGGCCCTTGGTGGCCACCCGCTCGCGGATGATCCCCATGTCGTAGTCGGCGGGCAGGGTGATCTCGTACTGCATCGCGTGCACGGGACGGACTCCGGATCTCGGGAGGCGCGGCGGTCGGGGCCCGCCGCGGGTACGGGGGGTCAGGCCGAGGCGGCGCGCGGGGCGAGGAGGGCGAGGAGACCGCGCACCGCGCTGTCGAAGGGCGCCCGCGAACCCGCCGCCCGGGCCAGGACGTAGCCGCCCTGGACGGTGGCCACGACGGTCGCCGCGGTCTCGGCCGGGTCGAGGGATGCGCTCAACTCGCCGCGCTCCTGGCCCTCCCGCACCACTTCGGCGAGCCGGTCGCGCAGCCGGCCGAGCACTTCCTCGACCGGGGCGCGCAGGTCCGGGTGCGCGATCACCTCGGGGTCCATCGTCAGACGGCCCACGGGGCAGCCGCGCAGGACCTCGCGCTCGCGCAGCAGATAGGCCTCGATCCGGGCGTACGCCGACCCCTCGGCGCCGAGTACCGCCTCGGCCGCCGCGTCCAGCTCCTCGGCGGTACGCCGGATGGCCGCCAGTGCCAGGTCGGGCTTGCCCGCGAAGTGGTGGTACATGCTGCCCTGGCCCGCGCCCGCCGCCTGCTGGACGGCCTTGGGGCTGGTTCCCACGTAACCGCGGTCCCAGAGCAGCTCGCGGGTCGCCTCGATCAGCCGCTCGGGGGTGCTCATGCTCATGAGCGCACTGTACATACCAGTAGGTACAGACGGAAGACGTCGCTCTCCGCCGTCGCGCTCTCCTCGTTCTCCGACCGTCGTGCTCCCCCCGCCCTCCGCCCGCCGTACTCCCCTCGTCGTACGCGCGAAGCCGCTGCCCGTACGACGACCCGGGCCCCGCGCGGAGCGATGCTCGAACCAAGGGACATCACCCCACGCACCGAGGAGCTGAACGGTCATGAACACACTTGCCTACGCGGGGCCCGGCCCGTGGATCCTCTTCGTCCCGCTCGTGTGGGCCGCCGTCGTCATCGGCGTCGTCACGCTCGCGCGCCGTGCGGGCCTGCGCCGGGGGTGGGGCCCCGGGGGCGGCCGCGACGGGGGGCCCGACGAGCGTTCGCCGATCGCGCTGCTCGGCCACCGGTTCGCCGCGGGCGAGATCGACGAGGACGAGTACTGGCGCCGGCTGACGGTCCTGGAGGAGCAGTTCGGCCGCGCCGCGACGCCCAAGGGCCGCCGGACGTGACGCCCAAGGGCCGCCGGACGTGACCGGCGGGCCCGTTCCTTCGCGTCGGCCGCGGAACTCCCCGCCGCCCGCATAGTGTTCGGCGTAGCGACAACCCCGCACTCGGTACGGAGGAATCATGCGCAAGGTCGTTTCCGGTCTGTTCGTCTCGCTCGACGGTGTCGCCCAGTCGCCGAACGAATGGCAGTTCGACTTCGACGAGGAGATGGGCGCCGCGCTGGAGGAGACGCTGGAGACGGCGGACACGATCCTGCTCGGCCGGGTGACCTTCACGGAGTGGGCCGGCTACTGGCCGACGGTGACCAGCGGAGAGGACGCCGGCTTCGCCCGGTGGATCAACGAGTCGCCGAAGTACGTCTTCTCCTCCACGCTGGAGAGCGTGGACGCGTGGGCGAACAGCACGCTCGTCGACGGCGACCCGGCCGCGGCGATCGAGAAGCTCAAGGCGGGCGAGGGCAAGAACATCACCGTGGCGGGCAGCCCGACCCTGGTGCGCTCGCTCCTGGAGCGGGACCTGCTGGACGAACTGGTGCTGCTGATCCACCCGGTGGTGGCGGGAGAGGGCCGCGCGAAGCTGTTCGCCGACGACGCCGCGCTCAAGAAGCTGGAGCTGGTGAGCGCCCGGCCGACCAGCAGCGGCGTGATCATCGCGACCTACCGCCCCGTGCGCTGACCCGTCGGTGCCGCCCGGCCCGCTCAGCCCGCCCGGCCCGCCAGGACCGAGCGGGCCCCGAGCGGTGTCAGGACCGGGTCGATCGGCGTGCTCAGCGGCACCCCGACCGGGAAGCGGCCGTAGCCCGCGAGGGAGCCGTCGGTCGCGGCACCGTACCCGGCGTGCGCGCACTCCTCGACCGGGACGGCGGACGGCGGCGCCGTGAGCGTGAACCACACGACCTTCCCGTCGGCCCCGCACGGACGGACGCCCCAACTCTCGCTCACGGCACCGACGATGGCGAGGCCGCGGCCGGAGGTGGCGAGCCGCTCGTAGGCGGCGAGGGGGTCGAGGCCGTCGAACCCGTCGAGCGGCTCCGGGTCGGCGGCCTCCGGTATGCGGGGGTCGTGGTCCCGGACGGAGACCGTCAGCCGGTCGAGCAGCAGCTCGATCTCGACGAGGCACCGCTTGTCCGGCTCCGCGTGCCGGTGGACGTTGCTCAGCAGCTCGGTGACACCGAGCACGGCATGGTCGACCAAGGCGTCGAGTCGCCAGTGGCGCAGTTGGGCGGAGACGATCCTGCGGACCTGACCGATCCGCGACGGCAGGGCCTGAAGCTCCACCGCGTAATACCTGCTCGGCTCGCTGATCACGGCTGCGACTCCCCGAAGTGGTCCGGAAGAAGACGAAGATCCCGATTCCTCATGCGGTACAGCAGGGCGGCGACCGGAACGCAACGTCACCGCCGATGACTCATGGTGAGATGGTTCCAGGGTGAGCCAGCGGTGAGCACCCCGCAACTCGCGGCGATCCGTGCCAGGTCAGGGCCTACGCGCGACGGCTCAGCGCCGTCCGGCGGCCCGTTTGAGCGCCGCCAGGAAGCGGCCCGACCCGGCTGCGTCCCCGGTGTCGCCGCCACCGTCCTCGTGCAGTGTCAGCCGGTACCGGGTGCCGTTCACGGTCGCCACCGCCTCGTCGGACTTCGCGAACCACGGCCGCCCCGCCCGGACGGCCCCCACCGGGGCGCTGTCGATCTCGCTGCCGTAGCTCGTGAGCAGGGCGAGCCGCCCGTCCTCGATCCGCACCTCGCCCGCTCGGGTCAGCGAGCGGGGCCAGCGCGCGATCCGTACGCCCCGCGCCGTGAACTCGGGTTCCGCCATGACGATCCGCCCCTTTCACCCGGTTGTCGCTACCAGTGTGCCGGGCCGTCCGCGACCGCACCAGTAGCCCGTCCTCAAGGCATCCCTATGGATCCCCAAAGGGAACGTTTGCCCAGGTGGGAGCGGTATCGTCGGCTGTGGGGCACCCTTTGGACGCGACCGAGGAGAGGCACGGATGAGCACCACGGAGAACAGTGCGGGCAGAGGCGCCACCGGCGCGGTGGCGACCGTCGACGTCGACCGCAGCGACGCGGCGTACCGGACCTGGCTGAAGGAGGCCGTCCGCAAGGTCCAGGCCGACGCCAACCGCTCCGCCGACACCCACCTGCTGCGCTTCCCGCTCCCCGAGAAGTGGGGCATCGACCTCTACCTCAAGGACGAGTCCACCCACCCGACCGGCAGCCTCAAGCACCGGCTGGCCCGCTCGCTCTTCCTCTACGGCCTCTGCAACGGCTGGGTCCGGCCCGGCAAGCCCGTCATCGAGGCGTCCAGCGGCTCGACCGCCGTCTCCGAGGCGTACTTCGCGAAGCTCATCGGCGTCCCCTTCATCGCCGTCATGCCCCGCACGACCAGCCCCGAGAAGTGCCGGCTCATCGAGTTCCACGGCGGCCGGTGCCACTTCGTCGACGACTCGCGCACGATGTACGAGGAGGCCGCGGCCCTCGCCGAGCGCACCGGCGGCCACTACATGGACCAGTTCACCTACGCGGAGCGGGCCACCGACTGGCGCGGCAACAACAACATCGCCGAATCGATGTACCAGCAGCTGCGGCTGGAGCGCTACCCGGAGCCCGCCTGGATCGTGGCCACCGCCGGCACCGGCGGCACCTCGGCGACCATCGCCCGCTACGTCCACTACATGCAGCACGACACCCGGATCTGCGTCGCCGACCCCGAGAACTCCTGTTTCTTCGACGGCTGGACGCACAACGACCCGGACGCCACCGCCGACTGCGGCTCCCGCATCGAGGGCATCGGCCGCCCCCGCATGGAACCCAGCTTCGTGCCCGGCGCCGTCGACCGCATGATGAAGGTGCCCGACGCGGCGACCATTGCCGCCGTCCGCGCGCTGGAGGCCGCGATCGGCCGCAAGGCGGGCGGCTCCACCGGCACCGGCCTGTGGAGCGCCCTCAAGATCGTGGCCGAGATGGTCGAGCAGGAGCGCACCGGCAGCGTCGTCACCCTGATCTGCGACGGCGGCGAGCGCTACCTCGACAAGTACTACTCCGACGACTGGCTGGCCGCACAGGGCCTCGACATCACCCCGTACACCGCCGCTATCGAGCGCTTCCTGGAGACGGGGGCCTGGCCGGAGTGAGCCGCCGGTCGAGCCGGCGCGCCGCGTCCCGGAAGGACAGTCCCACTCCGGGCGCGGCGACCCGCAGCGCGAGACGCAGCGACGCCGGACCGTCGGCGGCCATGATCCAGCGCAGCCGGGTGCCCTTCCCGGCGGGGGAGAGGGACCACTCCTCCGCCATGGCCGTCAGGCCGGGGGCGTTCGTCTCGTCCACCCGGTACGCGTAGCGGACGTCGGGCTCGGAGGCCAGGATCGTCTCCTCGAACGCTATCCCGCCCCGGAGCCTGACCGTCCGGCCCGCGCCGTCGGCCGTCGGCACGGCGGACGTCACCGCGGTGAACCAGGACGGCAGGCTCCCCACCTCCACGGCCACCGACCGGTAGACGGCCGGCGGCGGGGCGGCGAGCGTCGCCGTGAACACCAGGCGGACGGGCGCGGACGCGGTGAAGTCGAGCTCCACCGGCCTCAGTCGGCGTGCCATGGACCCTCCGGGGGACGGGAGCGGAACAAGCACCCTAGCTGACGCACTGTCAACGGCACAGGGGTCGCCGCTGTGCTCCACGCCTCACTCCCCGGAGGTGTCCCGCCGTCGGAGGCGGGACACCCGCGTGCTTCACCCCTGCCGCAGCAGCCCGTCCAGCGCGCGGCCGAACAGGAACCGGCCCGCCGACCGCAGCACCGGATCGAAGGCCCGCGGCACGCCCCGCACCGCCAACTCCTCCGTCCACACCACCCGGCAGCCGCCGCCCGGCGCGTCCGCCACCTCGACGAGCGCCCAACCCAGGACGACGCGGCCGGACTTCGCGAGACGGCACGCGCCGGGACGGCCCGCGGCCGGCGGCTCCCAGCGCACGACCTCCATCGGGTCGTCGAAGGAGAGCGGGCCGACGCCCGTCCGGGCGGTGAACCGCGTCCCCGGCCCGTTCGGCCCCGGTGTCAGCACCCGCGTCCGGGTCAGCGGCACCTGGCGTCCGTGCGCGGGCCAGTCCGTCAGCCGCCGCCACACCTCCGCCGGATCGAGCGGCACCGACCGCTCGATCCGGAACGGCGTCACGCCGGCACCTCGCGGCGGACGGGGCTCACGCCTGCTCCTCGCCCGCCACCAGGACGCCCGGCAGGTGCTCCGCCACCTCGGCCCGGACGCCGTCGGAAAGGCCGCGGTCCGTCACCCAGGTGTCCACCTCGCCGAGATCGCCGAACGAACTCAGGCCGACCGTCCCCCACTTGGTGTGGTCGGCGACGAGCACCACCCGGCGCGCCGAGCGCATCAGGCAGCGGTTCGTCTCGGCCTCCGCGAGGTTCGGCGTCGACAGGCCGGCCTCCACCGACACGCCGTGCACCCCGAGGAAGAGCAGGTCGAAGTGGAGCGACCGGATCGCCCGGTCCGCGACAGGGCCCACCAGCGCGTCGGACGGCGTCCGCACGCCGCCCGTCAGGACCACCGTCGCGGCCCCGCGCCGCGACTCGCCCCCGGCGCCCGCCGACTGCGCCTCGTGGAACACGTCCGCGACCCGCACCGAGTTGGTCACCACCGTCAGATCGGGCACGTCGAGCAGGTGCCGGGCCAGGGCGAAGGTGGTCGTGCCGCCGGACAGCGCGATGGCCGTGCCCGGGGCGACCAGGGCCGCCGCCGTCCGCGCGATCTCGTCCTTGGCGCTCGGTTCGAGCACCGACTTGGCCGCGAAACCCGGTTCGTGGGTGCTCGCCTCGACCACCGGTACGGCCCCGCCGTGCACCTTCGCCACCATGCCCTGCCGCGCCAGCGCGTCCAGGTCGCGACGGATCGTCATGTCCGAGACGTTCAGCCGTCGGGTCAGCTCGTTGACCCGGACACCGCCGCGCCGCCGGACCTCGTCGAGGATCAGGGCGCGCCGCTGCTCCGCGAGGAGGTTCTGGTTGTCAGTCACCGCCGGGGCCGGTCCTTCCGCAGGAGACAAGGGGATGGGTGTCGGATTCGGTGAGGAACGGTGCGCAGGGGCACGACCGTCCGCGATCCTGTTGCCGACGTCGCATCTTCCCACTCCGAGAGGAAGTCGCCTCAGTGTCCCCTGCCACACCCGCCCCGGAGAGCGGGGGCGCGGCGCTCGAACTCCTCGTCCACGGAGTCGGCGGAGCCACCCCCCAGGACATGCTCGACGACCCCAGGACCGTGCGGATCACCGGGGACCGGACCGCCGCCATGTACCGGCGCGGCGACGACCTCGACGCCGAGGACCACCCCGAGCGGTACGCGGCCCGCCCGGTCCCGGAGGCGTACGTCTGGTCCAACCTCACCTCCGGCGACGGCGCCCGCGCCCTGTGGCTGCTGCTCCTGCCCTTCATGGTCGCCAACCTGGCGCACTGGATGCGCCCGCCCGCCCGGAACCGCCCCGGACTCGTCCGGCTCTACGGCGTCCTCGTCCGGCTCGTCGCCCTCACCCTCACCGTGCTCCTCACCGCGGCGGCCTGCGAGGTCGCGCTCGACCTGACGGCGTGGCAGTGCGCGGGAACCGCCGGCTGCGCCGACACGTACTCCTGGCTGGGCTTCCTCTCCGCCGGGCGCGGCGGCTGGTGGTCCGTGCCGGGCCGCCGCCTCGTCCTCGCGTCCCTCGTGCCGGTCGTCCTCGTCGGCCTCCTCTGGTACCTGTCCAACCGGACCTGGAGCGCCTACGAGGCCCAGCGCCCGCCCACCGGCTACGACGCCCCCGTACCCGAGCCGCGGGCCGACACCGAGACCGCCGACAGCGGCGAGGGCGGCGCCGCCGACGATCCGGTGCCCGTCGAACTCAGGCCCGCCCTCGGCCGCCCCGGCTTCTGGTACGGCCGCCGGCTCGTCGCCCGGCTCAGGGCCGCCCACACCGCCGCCGGCTTCCTCACCGTCGCCGCCGCCCTCGCCACCGCCACCGCCCGCCACGACGCGCAGGAACCCGGAGCGAGGGCGGCCATCGGGTGGGCCCTCCAGGCGGCCGTCGCCGTGCTGTCCGCGCTCGTCGTCCTGGTCGTCTGCCGCCGCGGCCGCAGCGAGAGCCGACTCGACCTGCGCGTCGAACACGCCGTCGTGTCCTGGCTGCCCGGCGTCTCCCTCGCCCTGCTCGCGCTCACCGCCCTGCACACCGGCTGGTCCCGCCCCGGCTGGACCTCCTCGGGAACCCTCCCCGGCGACGCCGTCTTCGGCGGCCTCACCCTCGTCCAGGGCGGCCTGGTCGTCGCCCTCGGCGTCGTCGCCGTGCTCCTCCAGCGGCCCCGCCGGGACCCGCGGACCGCCCTGCGCGGCCTCGGCGGCCCCGCCGTCGCCATGCTCGCCTGCGCCCTCGCCGGCGTCATGTCCGGCGGAGTGGCCCAACGCGTCGCCGACTGGCTCGACGGCCCGGCCACACCCGGCATGGGCCAGGGACCCCTCATCGGGCCGCCCGTGCTCCTCAGCTGGCAGGCGTCCGTCATCCCCCTGCTCCTCCTGCTGCTGCTGGTGCCCGCCGCGCTCCTCGCCGGACGGACCGTGCTCACCGCGCGGCGGCTCCGGCAGGCGGTCGAGGACGACTACGCCGCCGCCGCCGAGCGCGACCCGGTCCGGACCGGCCAGATCGCCTCCGGCCGGGCCCGCGCGGGGCTCACCGACTCCGCGCCGGTCCTCGTCGGCGTCGTGTCGGGCGCCGCGCTGCTCCTCGGGGCCGCCTCCGTGGCCGGCGCCTGGGCCAGCGGCAACGTCCCGGGCCGGGCCTTCGACGGCGCCCACCCCGCCGTCGCCTCCCTCGCCTCGGCGACCCAGGCGCTCGGCTCCTGGATGATCGGCTTCGGCTTCCTGCTCTTCGTCACCTGGGGCCGGCGCGCCTACCGGGACGCCTCCGCCCGGCGCACGATCGGCATCCTCTGGGACGTCGGCACCTTCTGGCCCCGCGCGGCCCACCCCTTCGCGCCGCCTTGCTACGCCGAGCGGGCCGTCCCCGACCTCACCTGGCGGATGAGCTCCTGGACCCGGGCCACCGGCGGCCGCCTGGTGATCTCCGGCCACTCCCAGGGCAGCGTGCTCGCCGCGGCCGCCGTCTGGCAGCTGCCGCCCGCCACCCGCGGCCGGGTCGCGCTGCTCACGTACGGGTCACCCCTGGAGCGGCTCTACGGACGCTGGTTCCCCGCCTACTTCGGCCCCGAGGCGCTGCGCGCACTGCACCGCACGGTCCACTGCTGGAGCAACCTCCACCGCGCCACCGACCCCATCGGCGGCCCCGTCCGGGTGCCCGCGGAGGACGGCCGCCCCGCCGTCGACGCACCGGTCCTCCTCGACCCGGTCGCCTACGGCCGCACCCGCAGGCACCCCCTGCCCGAGCCGATCCTGGGGCACTCCGACTACCAGGCCGACCCGGCGTTCGCCGAACGCCGCTCGGCCCTCCTCGACCGGCTGCCGCCCGCCCTGCCCCACCAGCGCGCCGCGAACGAGCAGATCGAGCCGCAGGAGTCGAACGAGCCCGTCGAGTCGAACGAGCCCACAGGTCAGGGGAGTTCGGGCAGGTCGTCCGGGTAGAGCAGCGTCAGGTCGTCCGTGCTGGCGTCGGCCAGCGCGGCGACCCGGCCCGCGTGCCGCTCCACCATCGACTCGAACGTCTGCCGCGCCGTGCGACCGTTGCCGAACGCCGGCCCCTTGGGCAACTTCGTGAAGTACGTGACCAGCGCCTCGTCCGTGCCCTCGGCGAGCCGGTACTCGTGCTCGTCCGCCTGCTGCCCCACGATCCGCAGGAGCTCGTCCGGGTCGTAGTCGCCGAAGGTGATGGTCCGTGAGAAGCGGGACGCCACACCGGGGTTGACGGTCAGGAAGCGCTCCATCTCCGCCGTGTACCCGGCGACGATGACCACCACCGCGTCCCGGTGGTCCTCCATCAGCTTCACCAGGGTGTCGATCGCCTCGCGGCCGAAGTCCCGCCCCGAGTCCTCCGGCGACAGCGCGTACGCCTCGTCGACGAACAGCACGCCGCCGCGCGCCCGGTCGAAGGCCTCCTGCGTGCGGATCGCCGTCGAGCCGATGTGCTCGCCGACCAGGTCCACCCGGGAGACCTCCACCAGGTGCCCGCGCTCCAGGACGCCGAGCGAGGCGAGGATCTCGCCGTACAGCCGGGCCACCGTCGTCTTGCCCGTGCCCGGGTTGCCGGTGAAGACCAGATGGCGGCGGACCGAGGCCGCCTTGAGCCCCGCCTCCTGGCGCCTGCGTCCCACCTCGATCATGTTCGTGAGGGTCCGTACCTCCAGCTTGACGCTCTCCAGACCCACCAGGGCGTCCAGCTCCCCGAGCACGTCCTGCGACGAGCGGGACTCCGGCGCGGGCTCCGGCGCCGGAGCCGGAGCGGCCGACCGCTCGCGCGGCACGGGCACCGTCCCGAGCAGCCCCGGCGACTGGGTGGCCGTCAGGACCGTCCCGCCGTCCGGTACGGAGGACCGGACCGCGCTCTCGTCGCTGGTGCAGTCCTCCGCGCTGGCCCCCTCCTCGGGGAACTCGTAGCCGCCGCGCGCGCACCGCTCCGTGCGGCACTTGCGCAGGACGGTCCGGCAACCGTCCGTGACGTGGAAGCCGTACCCCCCGCTGCCCGTCACCCGGCAGCCGTGGAAGGAGCCGCGCCCCTCGGCCGACACGTAGAAACCGGCCTCGGCGGGCGAGGTGACCGTGCACCGGTCGATCGTCGGGTCGGCGCCCTTGGTGACGATGACCCCGGTCTGCACGGAGTCGATCGTGCAGCCCCCGAGGGTGCCGCCGCTGCCGTGGTCCCGGAACCAGGCACCCGTGGACGCCTCCCGGATCCGGCAGTCGTCGAGCTGCGCCGTCGCCCCGTCGCTCACCGACACCGCCGTGTTCCGCACCTGCGACAGGTCGCTGTCGACGACGTCCACCCGCGAACCCCGGTCGAGGACGAACAGCGCGTCCGGCACGTCGTGCACCCGGCAGGAGTCGAGGACCGCGGTCGCCCCGTCGCTCACCCACACCGCCGGGTAGTCGCCCGTACTGTCGTGGATCTCGCACTGGTTGGCGTCCACCCGCGTCCCCGGATCCCACACCGACAGGCCGTTGCGGCCGAAGCGGCGGACGGTCGACCGGGTCAGCGTCAGGACCGAGCGCGAGCGCAGGTCCACCGCGTTCTCCGGGACGTCGTGGATGTCGCAGTCCGAGAGCGTGAGCACCGCGTCCGTGTCGAGCGTGATGCCGTCCCCCGACGTGCGGTGCACCGAGGAGTCGGTGAGGTGGGCCGTGGCGCGGGACGCGATCTGGAGACCGGCGCCCTTGATCTCGTACACCTCGCAGCCGACGCCCTCCAGGCCGCTGCCCTCGCCGGTGACGGCGATCCCGGCGCCCGAGGCGTGATGGATCCGGCAGCGCTCCAGACGCGGATGGGCCCCACCCCGCACCGAGACGCCCGCCTGCCCGGCGGAGACCACCTCGCACTCCTCGAACACGCCGCCCGCGCCGTCGAGTACGGCGATGCCGACGCCGGCCGGGTTGTCGATCGTGCAGCGGCGGGCCGTCGGGCGGGCGGAGCCCCGCACCTCGATCCCGGCGGCCGAGCGGGTCATGATCCGCAGGTCGACGAGTTCGGGCGTGCCGTCCTCGATCAGCAGCGCGGGCGCCGCCACGTCCTGCCCCTCGATGTGCAGGTCCTGCACCGTGACGGAGGCCCGCAGCGTCAGCGCCACCCCGTCCGGCGGCGCGATGCGCACCGAACCGACCCCGCCCTCGGGGCCGCGCAGCGTGACGGCCCGTCGCACCACGAGGTTCTCGCGGTACGTGCCGGGCGCGACCGTGAGGACGTCCCCGTCGCCCGCGGCCTCCAGGGCGGCGGCGAGGGAGGGGTACTCACCCGTGCGGCGCCGCCACCGCGATGTGCCGGTGTGCGTCACCTGGACCGTGCCCTGTGCCATGGGTGTGTCCTGCCCCCGCCTCATGCCTCGCCGCTGATCCGATGCCCCACCGTAGCGCGCGCGGCGGCGCGGGGCCGACGGGTCGTGGGGCCGGTCCGAGGTGGTCGGGCACGGTCGGCACCGGTCCGGGACGGTCGGGCTCGGTCGGCCCGTTCGGAATCCGTTCGGCGCCCCGAGGAACCGGGCGCCCACCGTGTGGCGGACGCTCAGCTTCCGGTGCCGGTACGCCCCCAGTCGGGACCGGCCGCCGCCCACGCGCGGTCGAGACGGGCGTACCGGGCGAGCACCAGGCGGCGCACCGCGAGGCGCCGGACGGCCTCCACCACGAGGCCGGCGAGGAGCGCGGCCGTCACACCGGCGGTCACCGCGTGCGCCCGGGCCGCGCCCGCCTGCAGGGGCGGCGCGACCTGGCGCCCGTCGCGGTCGGTCCAGAGCGGGAACGTGTCGCCGGGTGCGGAGTGCCGCCGGGCGGTCGTCACCGTGCCCGTGCGCGCCGAGCCGTCCGGAGCCGTCCAACGGGCCACCACCGAGCGGCGCAGCCGGTCCTCCCCGGCGGCGTCGGCCGTCCGCGGCCCCGCGGCGGGCCCGTCGGCCGCCCGCACCACCCGCGCCGTCGTCACCACGCGCTGCTCCTGCTGCGTGCGGACCGCGCGCTGGAGCGAACCGTTCGCCGAGGAGCCCGCGGCCCAGCCGGCCAGCGGCACCACGACGCAGAGCAGCGCGGCGGCCGCGAAGGCCAGCCACGCCTCGACGAGATCGGTGGTGCGGCGCAGGGGATTGTGCCGCCAGCGCCAGACTCCGGTGGCTGCGCGCACGTCGAAACCCCCTCGTTGTTCGGCGCTACTCCAACGAGTGTGCCCCGGGGCCGGGTTCCCCGCCTGTCGGAACGGAGAAGAAGGCAGCGGGGAGGTACGAGCGGGGAGGTACGAGCGGGGAGGGGCGAGTGGGGAGGTGTGAGCGGGGAGGTGCGAGCGGGGAGGTGCGAGCGGGGAGGTGCGAGCGGACAAGACGCGAGCGGAGAAGCACGAGCGCTGATGCACGAGCGGGCTCCGGTGCCGACGCGGCGCACTGCCGCAGTCCCTGACCCGCCCGCCTGCGAACTGACCCGACCGCCTCCGGCCCGCCCGACCGGCCACGGCCGTGTCCGCTCCGGTCAGTCGATGATCTTCACGGAGTCGCCGACCCGGACCGTGCCGGTGTGCTCGGGGACGAGGTTCTGGCCGAAGATCACCCGGCCGTCGTTCTTGCGGTGCCGGGCGAGGGTCCACAGCGGTTCCTTGCCGCGCTCGGCGGTGAGCTGGTTCGTCGTGGTGACGACACAGCGGCCGCACGGCCTGGCGACCCGGAAGGTGACCTCTCCGACGGCGAGCCGCGTCCAGCCGTCCTCCGCCCAGGGCGCGGTCCCCTCGATCACCAGGTTCGGACGGAACCGGTTCATCGGCAGCGGGCCCTCGTGGGCGTGGTCCCCCTGCGCGATCAGGGAGTTCAGCGCGTCGAGCGAGGACGTGGCGGCGACGAGGAGCGGATACCCGTCAGCGAAGCTCACCGTCTCGCCGGGCAGCGCGTACGCCGGGTCGACCGGGCGCCGGTGCTCGGGCGCGTCCATGTGCACGAGCGTGGCCTCGCACTCCAGGTACGCCGACAGCCACGCGGCGGCCTCGGCTCCGGCCGGAACCGCCTCCACGTACTTGTCGAAGATCTCCACCGTGACCGTGGCCGAGGGGTGCGGTACCCCGACCGTCAGCGGAGGGTGGCCGGGCGCGGACAGGACGACCGCGCCGTCCGGCAGCAGCTCGGCGGTGGCCAGCGCCATCCGGGGGTGGCGGCGCTGGGTCACGACCTTGCCCGTGCCGTCGACGACGGCCCAGCGGCGGTCCCCGGCCAGCCCCCAGGGCTGCACCTCGGCCTCCGTGGGCGCCAGCGCGCGCATGGCCTTCACCGGGTGGACGTGGACGGAGCGGAGAACAGGAGTCGGCATGCCGTCATCCTGCCAGCCGCCCCGGCCCCGATGTCGGCCGGTGGCGGGTCGCTCAGTAACCCCCGCCCTGGTAAGGACGGTTGTACGGGTCGTCGTAAGGCGCGGGCGACGGGACCGGCGCGGGCCGGGGGGCCGCCGGACGCATCGCCTCGTATCCCGCCGGGGCCGGGCGGGCCGGCTGCGGGTACGAGCCGGTCTGGTAGCCGCGAGGGGTCACCGGCTGCTGCGGGATGTACGGGGTCGGCGCGTGCTGCAGGGGCACGGGGGCCATCTGCGGCGAGGGCTGGGGGTAGCCGTAACCGCCGCCGCCGTACGCCGGAGCGGGGTGCGGGCTGGGTGCCGCCGGGAGGGCGGGCAGTGCCGAGGGGAGCGCCGGCAGGTACGAGCCGCTTCCGGAGAAGCTGCTGCCGGTGTCGTAGGCGGCGGGCACTCGGATCGGGGCGATCTGAGGAGTGCCCCGCTCCGCGACCAGGGAGTCGTAGATGGGGGTGTCCGGGAAGGACGGCGCGGTGTAGTAACCGCCTCCATAGGTGGAGCGGGGGGAGGTCATGGCACATAAGTTAAGCCCACGATGTGCCGGTTGGGGAGCCCCCTTCTTGCGGTCATCCGATTTACGCTGGTTTTGTCCGCCTGACCTGCCAAAACCTCGTTAAAGAACCCGTTAACATCGGGGTTTCCGGAGGGTCCCCCGGTCAACAAGAAGTGACGGACGAGCTACAAAGGGCGACACCTGCCGGACATTCGCGGGAACCGGGGCTTCGGGCCCGCGGGAGCGGGGCCGCGGGACCGTCGTTCCGGTGTTCACCGGTTCTCGGGACGACATCCACAACCTGCACACGCCATGCTTCACGGCGCCTTCTTCCGGAAGTAACAGAAAACCGAGTTTGATCCGGGCGAATGCGCGCCCGGAAAAGACTCAATCCGCTGCGCCGCCGTGCGCACCCGCGCCGCCTTCTGCCCCAACTCCCATTCCAGAGTGCCCGATCACCCTCTCCGGTTTGCCCGGACTTACCTTCAGGACGCCCGCCCCGCGGGGGTGGGGGTGTGCGGGCTCAGTTGAGCTCGTCGGGGTGCGGGCCGGTGCGTGTGCCGCGGTCGAGCGCGGACACGGACCGCATCTCCTCGTCGGTGAGGGCGAAGTCGAAGACGTCGAAGTTCTCCCGGATGCGGGCCGGGGTGACCGACTTGGGGATGACGACGTTGCCGAGCTGGAGGTGCCAGCGCAGCACGACCTGGGCGGGCGACTTGCCGTACCGGGCGGCCAGGTCGGCGAGGACGCGCTCGCCGAGGACCGCGCCCTGGGCGAGCGGGCTCCACGCCTCGGTGGCGATCCCGTGCCCGGAGTGGAACGCGCGCAGCTCCGCCTGCTGGAGGCCGGGGTGCAGCTCCACCTGGTTGACGGCGGGGGTCAGCGTCGCGTCCTCCATCAGCCGCAGCAGGTGGTCGGGCTGGAAGTTGGAGACGCCGGCGGCGCGGACGCGCCCCTCGGCGGCGAGGCGCTCGATGGCGCGCCAGGAGTCCCGGTACAGGTCGCGGGCGGGCGTCGGCCAGTGGATCAGGTAGAGGTCGACGTGGTCGAGGCCGAGCTTGGCGACGCTGACGTCGAAGGCGCGCAGCGTGGCGTCGTAACCCTGGTCGGCGTTCCACAGCTTGGTGGTGACGAACAGCTCGTCGCGGGGCAGCCCGGCCGCGGCCAGCGCACGGCCGACGCCCGCCTCGTTGCCGTAGACGGCGGCGGTGTCGATGCTGCGGTAGCCGGTCTCCAGCGCGGCGGTCACGGCGGCGGCGGTCTCGTCGTCGGGGACCTGGAAGACGCCGAAGCCGAGCTGGGGGATCTCGACGCCGTTGTTCAGCGTGACGGTGGGAACGGTGGAGGGTGCCATGGTGAGCGGTGCTTCCTTACTTGGTGCGCGGGGTGAGGGTGTAGCGGACGGTCTGGGCGCTGATGAGACCGTCACGGAAGACGAAGGTGTCGACGCCGTCGTGGACCTCGTGGGCGGCTCCGGCCGCGGTCCACTGCAGGAACAGGACGTCCCCGGCGAACCGCGGGGCGAGCCGCCATTCGGCGTCGGGCAGGTCGGCGAGGAGCCGGCCGATGCCCTCCCGCACGCCCGCGCGTCCGGTCAGGACGCCCTCGGGAGTGACGAAGACCGCGTCCTCCGTGTAGTTCCGGCCGATCAGGTCGAGGTCGCCGGTGCCGAGGCGGTCGCCGTGGTCGGCGAACACCTGCTGCGGGGTGCGGGTCATCGGGAGAGCTCCTCGAGTGCGGTGCGGGCGAAGGCGTGGTCCTGCTCGGGGGCGCCGCCGCCGACGCCGACGGCGCCGACGAGGCGGCCGTCGCGGTGGACGGGGACGCCGCCGGCGATGAAGAGCAGCGGCCGGTCGAGCGCGGTGGACAGCGTGTGGAACGGGCCCTCGGGCTTGACCAGGTCGACCAGGTCGGCCGTCGGGGCGTTCAGCTGGAGCGCGGTGTACGCCTTGCGGGTGCTGGTCTCGCCCGAGATCAGGACCGCCCGGTCGTCACGGCGGAAGGCCAGCAGGTGCCCGCCGGCGTCGAGGACGGTGACGCTCACCGTCACTCCGGCCGCCTCGGCGGCGCGCTGCGCGGCGGAGACCAGCGTCTCGGCGTCGGCGGTGGTCAGCGGGGTCAGGGTGGTGGTGCTCATGGCGCGTCTCCTGGGAGTGGTGTGCGGGTCGTGCGGGGGAGAGGAGGGGAGGTCAGTGGAGTACGGGGGTCCGGACGGCGTCATCGGCCGCAGCGGTGGCGTCGACGGCGGGCGTACGGCGCTCCAGGGCGGCGGACAGGAACGCGAGGCCCAGAGCGGCGGCGGCGAGGACCGCGCCGACCCAGTTCGGGGACGTGAAGCCGAAGCCGGCGGCGATGACGAGCCCGCCCAGCCAGGCGGCCAGCGCGTTGCCCAGGTTGAAGGCGCCGATGTTGACGGCGGAGGCCAGCGTCGGGGCGCCGTGCGCCTGGTCGAGCACGCGCTTCTGCAGCGGCGGCACGGTGGCGAAGCCGAGCGCCCCGACCAGCAGGATGGCGAGCGCGGCGAGGACCTTGTCGTGCGCGAACACCGGGAACAGCGCCAGCACGACGGCCAGCCCGCCGAGCGTGGCGTACAGCATGGGCATCAGCGCCCGGTCGGCGTACCGGCCGCCCAGCAGGTTCCCGAGGAACATGCCGACGCCGAACAGGACCAGGAGCCAGGTGACGGCGCCGTCGGAGTATCCGGTCACCTCGGTCATCATCGGCGCGATGTAGGTGATCGCGGCGAACACGCCGCCGAAGCCGAGCACGGTCATCGCCATCGCCAGCAGCACCTGCGGGTTGCGGAACGCGGTCAGCTCCCCGCGCAGCCGGGCGCCCTCGGGGCGCGGCATGGCCGGCACGAGCCGGGCGATGCCGAAGAGACCGACCACGCCGAGCGCGGCGACGATCGCGAAGGTCGTGCGCCAGCCGACCGCCTGTCCGATGAAGGTGCCCAGCGGCACGCCCACGATGTTGGCGACCGTCAGTCCGGTGAACATCGTGGCGATGGCGCCGGCCTTCCTGTCCGGCGCGACGAGCCCGGCGGCCACGACGGAGCCGATGCCGAAGAACGAGCCGTGCGCGAGCGACGCGACCACCCGGCCGGCCAGCATCATCCCGAAGGACGGGGCGAGCGCCGAGACCACGTTGCCGAGCACGAACAGGCCCATCAGCACCATGAGCATCCGCTTCCGGCTGACCTTGTTGCCGAGCACCGTCAGCACCGGGGCGCCGATGACCACACCGAGCGCGTAGCCGGTGACCAGCAGGCCCGCCGTCGGGATGGTGACCCCGTAGTCGGCGGCGATCTCGGGCAGCAGGCCCATGATCACGAATTCCGTGGTGCCGATGCCGAAGGCGCCGACAGCCAGGGCGAGAAGTGCGAGAGGCATGAGCCCGACCCTTCCTTGGTTTGCTTGAGTGAGCTCCTAGCGAGCTTTAACAATAGTTGCATGCGCGCGATAAGTGCAAGCGCGGATAATCTGTGGAGTCGGGATGTGGGCGGAGGGGGGATGCCTGGTGGGCGTGCGGGCGCCCGCCCGGTGGTGTCACGCGCGGCGCGAGGGGTGCCGTGTACGACAGAGCGCCGTCACGGCTGGCGTGACGGCGCTTTGGGGGATGCGGTGGGGTTGTGTGTGCCCCGGTGGTGTCAGGTGCGGTCCGACGGTGCGTCGCCGGACTTCACCGCCGAGACCAGGAAGGCCAGTTCGGGGTGGGCGGCGGCCTCGTCGAGGGCCTCGCGCAGGGCGCCGTCGTTGGTCGGTCGGGCCTCTTCGAGGAGCGTCAGGCCGGTGGGGGTGACGTCCGCGTAGATGCCGCGGCGGTCGGTCGGGCACAGGTACCGGGACAGCAGTCCGCGGTCTTCGAGCCGGCTGACGAGGCGGGTCGTCGCACTCTGGCTCAGTACCACCGCGTCGGCGACCTGCTTCATCTGCAGGTGCCCGCCCACCCCGTCGTGCTGGCGGCTGAGCACGTCGAGCAGGGAGTACTCCCGGACGCTCAGGTCGTGCCCGGACTGCAGGGCGCGCTCGATGTGCGTCTCGATCCTGCCGTGCAGGAGGGAGAGGGCTCCCCATCCGCTCGCGAGGGCGGTGAGTGCGGGGTCGGTGGCGGTCATGGGTCCGTGTCTCCTTCCGTGTGCGACAGGCTCCAGGATACGACATCGAGCCTGATATCGGCTGGAGCTGATATCGGGCTCCTGCAACTAACTCGCTCGGGACAACCCGCCCCGGATGTCCCGCTCCGGATGTCCCGCTCCGGAGCGAGGTGTCACTCCCCGCTTCGGGACACGTAGTTCGCGGTGTAGGTACGGCCCTTCCATGCCGCGCCCCGGCCCCGGTAGTGCTGCACCGCGGAGTCCACCGTCATCAGGAGGTAGAGGAGAGCGGTGAAGGGGAGGAGCGGGGCGAGTCGGAGGGGCTGGCGGTAGTAGCGGAGCATCGGCGCGTACGTCCCCGTCATCACGGCCCAGGCCGCGCCGCCGGCCCAGGCCGCCACGGGATCACCGGAGGCCGCTCCCGCCAGGAGGGCCACCGGTGGCACCAGGTAGACCACGACGAGGCCGGCGACCGTGCCCGCGAGGAGCAGGGGGTTGTTCCGCAGCTGGGCGTAGGCGCTGCGCGAGACCATGCGCCACAGTTCACCGAGACCGGGATAGGGGCGGACGCTGTCGACGTGGTCGGCGAGGCCGAGCCAGATCCGGCCGCCCGAGCGGCGTACCGCGCGGGCCAGGGACACGTCGTCGATCACCGCGCGGCGGATCGAGTCGGGGACGGCCGCCGCGACCGCCGCCCCGGTCCGGAGGAGTACGCAGCCGCCCGCCGCCGCGGTCGCCAGGGGGCGGGCGCGGTTGATCCAGCGGAACGGGTAGAGCTGGGCGAAGAAGTAGACGAAGGCCGGCACGACGAGACGCTCCCAGGTGCTGACGACCCGGAGGCGGGCCATCTGGGACACCAGGTCCAGGTCGTGGGCCACCGCGGCGGACACGAGGAGGCGCAGGCTGTCCGGCCCGTGGGAGATGTCCGCGTCCGTGAGGAGGAGGAACTCGGGGGCGGGCTCACGCGCGCGTGCCAGCGCCATGCCGTGCCGGAGCGCCCACAGCTTGCCCGTCCAGCCGGGTTCCGGGTCGCCCGGTGACACGACCGTCAGCGGAAGTCCGGCGTGGCGGCCGGCCAGCTCGGCCGCGAGGCGCCCCGTGCCGTCCGTACTCCCGTCGTCGACGAGTACGACCTCCGCCGGGCCCGGGTAGTCCTGCGCGAGGAGCGACGGCAGGCTCAGCGGCAGGACGGCGGCCTCGTCCCGCGCGGGGACCACGACCGCCACCCGCGGCCACCGCTCCGGCGCCTCGGCTTCCCGGGGCCGCCCAGGCGTCGGGGGGAGCCGCTGATCCGTGCGCCAGAAGAAGCCCTGGCCGAGGAGCAGCCAGACCCAGACGGCGAGGGAGCCGGTCGCGAACCAGGCGAGGGGGGTCATTCGCGGCAGTCTGCCCCAGATCGAGGGGCGCGTGAGGCTCATCGGCTAGGGTGACCGGGTGAAGATCGCGCTCATGGACTCCGGAATCGGCCTCCTCCCGGCGGCGGCCGCGGTACGCAGGCTCCGACCGGACGCGGATCTGCTGCTCTCCAACGACCCCGACGGCATGCCGTGGGGTCCGCGCACGCCCGAGGACCTCACGGAACGCGCGCTGGCCGTCGCCCTCGCCGCCGCCGAGCACCGGCCGCAGGCGCTGATCGTGGCGTGCAACACCGCCACCGTGCACGCCCTGCCCACTCTGCGCGCCGCCCTCGAACCGGACATCCCGGTCATCGGCACCGTACCCGCGATCAAGCCCGCGGCCGCCAGCGGCGGCAAGGTCGCCATCTGGGCCACCCCGGCCACCACCGGCAGCGCCTACCAGCGCGGGCTCATCCGCGACTTCGCCGACGGCGCCGACGTCACCGAGGTGCCCTGCCCGGGCCTGGCCGACGCCGTGGAGCACGCCGACCGGGACGCCGTCCAGCGGACGGTCGCCGCCGCGGCCGCGCTCACCCCGGCCGACGTCCGCGCCGTCGTCCTCGGCTGCACCCACTACGAACTGGTCGAGGAGCACGTCCTCGCCGCACTGGAGGCCCGCGGCCGGGCCGGACTGCCGCCGCTCGTCTTCCACGGATCCGCCGACGCCGTCGCCGCACAGGCGCTGCGCCGCATCGGAGCCGAGCCCGCACCCGACGCCGACCCCACCGGCACCCTCGCCGTCCTCCTCAGCGGCCGTCCCGGACAGCTCCCCGCCACCGCCCTCGCCTACGCCGAGGGCCGCCTCCTCGCGGCGACCGCCCCCGCTCACTGAGGGTGAGCGGGCGGCCCCGCTCCGACGCGCTGCGCCGCGCGAAGCTGGGTACTCTCCCTGTATGAGGGAGCACCACCGGCACCGTCGGACCGACGAGCGGCCGTCCGTCGTCTGGACCGGCCGCGCCACCAACCGCCTCCAGTGGATCGCGGCCGCGGCCGGCGCCGCCTGCATGGCCCTCGGCATCACCCTCGCCGTCGAATCGCCCTGGACCTCCGGCGTCGCTGCGCTGCTGATGGCGGTGATCGGCTGCGTCGCGGCCGGACTGCTCGTCCTCTTCGGCACCCTCGCGTTCGTCCACGTGGCCGTGAAGGTCGACGACCGCGCCATGGAGGTCCGCTGCGGCCACATCGGCGTACCGCGCCGGCGGATCCTCCTCTCCCACATCGTCGGCGCCGACTTCGCGCCGAGCGTCACCCCGCGCCAGTGGGGCGGCTGGGGCTACCGCTGGCGCCCCGAGAAGGGCACGGCCGTCATCGTCCGGCGCGGCGAGGGCCTGGTCCTGCGCCTCGGCGACGGACGGACCTTCACCGTCACCGTCGACGACGCCGAATCCGCGGTCCGGGTCATCCGCGACCGCCTCCGCCCCCCGACCCCGCCGACGCCCCCCGCTCCCACCGGCGTGTGAGGGCCGGGGCCGCCGCGCGGACGCGGGGCCGGGCTCCGTCGCAGGTCGGAACGGGCGACCGGGGACGGCGACGACCCGCCGACCGGACGTCCGGCGGACAGGGACGACCCGTACACTCCGCAAGGTGAGCACCACCATCACCCCTGTCGACGCGTCCGGAGCCGACTCCGCACCCACGCCGGGTTCCCGGCTGCGGCGGTTCGTGCGGCCGGGGGCGGCCCTGCTGTCCGGGCTGCTGCTCTTCCTGAGCTTCCCGCCGCGCCCCCTCTGGTGGCTCGCGCTGCCGGCCTTCGCCCTGCTCGGCTGGACCCTGCGGGGCCGCCGCCCGCGCGCCGGCTTCGGGCTCGGATACCTGGCGGGCCTCGGCTTCATGCTTCCGCTCCTGATCTGGACCGGCGAGGAGGTGGGCCCGGGACCCTGGCTCGCGCTCGCCGCCGTCGAGGCGCTCTTCGTGGCCGCGGCGGGCCTCGGCATCGCGGCCGTCTCCCGGCTTCCCTGGTGGCCGTTCTTCGCCGCAGGGGTGTGGATCCTCGCCGAGGGGGCACGCGCGCGCGTGCCGTTCGGCGGCTTCCCCTGGGGGAAGATCGCGTTCGGGCAGGCGGACGGCGTCTTCCTGCCGCTCGCCGCCGTCGGCGGCACACCGGTGCTCGGCTTCGCCGTCGCCCTCTGCGGCTTCGGCCTGTACGAGGCGTACCGGCAGCTCCGCGCCTACCGGGCCACCGGCACCGTCCCGCGCGGCCCGCTGGCCGCCGCCGCGCTCTCCGTGCTCCTGCCGGTCACCGGCGCGCTCGCCGCCCTGCCCCTCGTCGACGACTCCGCCGAGGACGGCACCGCCACCGTCGCCGCCGTCCAGGGCAACGTGCCCCGGCTCGGCCTCGACTTCAACGCCCAGCGCCGCGCCGTCCTCGACAACCACGTCGCCCGCACCCGTGAGCTCGCCGAGGCCGTGAAGGCGGGCCGCGAGCCGCAGCCCGACTTCGTCCTGTGGCCGGAGAACTCCTCCGACATCGACCCGTACGCGAACGCCGACGCGGCGGACGTCATCGACGGCGCGGTCCGGGCGATCGGCGTGCCCACCGTGATCGGCGCCGTCATCGCCCCCGAGACCGGCAAGCTCCGCAACACGCTCATCGAGTGGGACCCGCAGCGCGGCCCGGTCGCGACGTACGACAAGCGGCACGTCCAGCCCTTCGGCGAGTACATCCCGATGCGGTCGTTCGTACGGATCTTCAACAGCAACGTCGACCGGGTGAGCCGCGACTTCGGCGCCGGGACGAAGGTCGGCGTCTTCGACCTGGCCGGCACCCGGGTCGGCCTCGCCACCTGCTACGAGGCGGCGTTCGACTGGGCGGTCCGCGACACCGTCACCCACGGCGCGCAGCTCATCACCGTGCCCAGCAACAACGCCACCTTCGGCCGCAGCGAGATGACCTACCAGCAGCTCGCGATGTCCCGGGTGCGGGCGGTCGAGCACAGCCGGTCGGTGGTCGTGCCCGTCACCAGCGGGGTCAGCGCGATCATCCGCCCCGACGGCGAGATCGTCGCCCAGACGAAGATGTTCACCCCGGACGTCCTGGTCGAGAAGGTGCCGTTGCGCTCCTCGCTCACCCCGGCGACCCGGATGGGCACCCTGCCCGAGGCGCTGCTCGCGGCCCTGGCCGCCGCCGGTCTCGGCTGGTCGGCCTTCCGCGCGGTACGGGCCCGGCGCGGCCGGGCGGAGTGAGCCGGGCCGGGGCCGGTCCGCCGGCCCCCGGCCGTAGATGATCTAGGGTCGGTCCATGGCTACCCCTGACTTCATCCGTGCGCTGCGCGAGACCGCCGGTCACCAGCTCCTCTTCCTGCCCGGGGTGAGCGCCGTCGTGTTCGACGACCGGGGCCGGGTGCTGCTCGGCCGGCGGGCCGACAACGGCCTCTGGGCGATCATCGGAGGCATCGTCGACCCGGGTGAGCAGCCCGCCGACTGCGCGGTCCGCGAGGTGTACGAGGAGACCGCGGTGCGCTGCGAGGTCGAGCGGGTCCTGCTCGTCGAGACCCTGCGCAAGCCCGTCGTCTACCCGAACGGCGACGTGTGCCAGTTCATGGACGTGTCCTTCCGGTGCCGGGCCGTGGGCGGCGAGGCACGGGTCAACGACGACGAGTCGACCGAGGTCGGCTGGTTCGAGGTGGACGACCTGCCGGAGATGAAGCGCTTCTCCTACCTCCGGATCGAGAAGGCGCTCGCCGACGAGCCCACATGGTTCCGCACCACAGCGTCCGGCTGAACTATGGGCTCGACGCACATCGGTGGGGGAGTGGGCCCTTCGTAGGGTGCGGAGCATGAGCGCACCCCTCACCGTCCTCGGTCCCGACCCCGCCGAGCCGCTGCCCCGCGCGGCCGGGCTCGCCCTCGACCTCACCGGCCGCACCGCGCTCGTCACCGGCGCGGCCGGCGGCATCGGGCGCGCCTGCGCCCTGCGACTCGCCGCCGCCGGCGCCCGGGTCAGGGCCGTCGACCGGGCCGCCGAAGGCCTGGAGACCCTGGCCGCCGAGGCCGCCGCGCTCCCGGGAGACCTGGAACCCCGGCTGCTCGACCTCACCGACCTGGACGCCGCGGAAGCGTCCGCCGCCGGCACCGACATCCTCGTGAACAACGCCGGACTGCAGCTCGTCCGCCCCATCGAGGAGTTCCCGCCGGACGTCTTCCACACGGTGCTCACGGTGATGCTCGAAGCGCCCTTCCGGCTCATCAGGGGAGCCCTGCCGCACATGTACGGCCAGGGCTGGGGGCGCGTCGTCAACATCTCCTCCGTCCACGGGCTGCGCGCGTCCGCGTTCAAGTCCGCCTACGTGGCCGCCAAGCACGGCCTGGAGGGCCTCTCCAAGACGGCCGCCCTGGAAGGCGCCCCGCACGGCGTCACCTCCAACTGCGTCAGCCCCGGCTACGTCCGCACGCCCCTCGTCGAACGGCAGATCGCCGACCAGGCCGCCGCCCACGGCATCCCGCCGGAACGGGTCCTCTCCGAGGTCCTGCTCGGCGACACCGCCGTCAAGCGGCTCATCGAACCGGACGAGGTCGCGGAGGCCGTCCTCTACCTGTGCAGCCCGCAGGCCTCCTTCATCACCGGCACCTCCCTGACCCTCGACGGCGGCTGGACCGCCCACTGACCGCGGCCCCGCGAAGGTCGTCCACAGGGGTGGTGCGATCACAGGTCCGGCAGGTATCCCTGTGTCCATGTCCCACGAACACGTCTCCTACCTGGAACTCCTCGCCCGAGGAGCCGCGACGGAGGCCTACGACCGGCCGGTGCTGCTCGCCCGCGCGAGCGGCGCGGGCCCCGAGGCGCTGGCCGAACTCGAAGAGGCCAAACAGCTCGCCCTGCGCGTCCGGGCCGAGCTGGAGGGCCGGCGGCGGCGAGAGGCGGAGCTGTCCGCGCTCTTCGCCACCGCCCACGACCTCGCGGGACTCCGCGACCTCGACGCGGTGCTGCGCGCCATCGTGCAGCGCGCCCGCTCGCTCCTCGGCACCGAGGTCGCCTACCTGAGCCTCAACGACCCGGCCGCCGGCGACACGTACATGCGGGTCACCGAGGGCTCGGTCTCGGCGCGCTTCCAGCAGGTCCGGCTGGGCATGGGCGAGGGGCTCGGCGGCCTCGTCGCCCAGACCGCCCGCCCGTACGTCACCGAGGACTACTTCGAGGACCCGCGCTTCCAGCACACGCGCACCATCGACGCGGCGGTGCGCGACGAGGGCCTCGTCGCCATCCTCGGCGTCCCGCTCAGCCTCGGCAGCCAGGTCATCGGCGTCCTCTTCGCCGCCGACCGCAGGGCCAGGGTCTTCGAGCGCGAACAGGTCGCGCTGCTCGGCTCGTTCGCCGCGCACGCCGCCGTCGCCATCGACACGGCCAACCTGCTCGCCGAGACCCGCACGGCCCTCGCGGAGCTGGAGCGGGCCAACGGCATCATCCGCGAGCACAGCGCCGTCATCGAACGGGCTTCGGAGGTCCACGACCGCCTCTCCGAGCTGGTCCTGCACGGCGGCGGCGTCCACGACGTGGCCGACGCCGTCTCCGAGGTCCTCGGCGGCACCGTGGAGTTCACCGAGACGGAGGCGGGCCCGGCCCGCCGCGCCGACGGCCACGCCGTCCGCGACGGCGACGACTGGGTGGCCGCCGTCTCCGCGGGCGGCGAGACCCTGGGGGCCCTCGTCCTCCACGGGCAGCCCGAGCTCGACCCGGTCGACCAACGCACCCTGGAGCGCGCCGCCCTGGTCACCTCCCTGCTGCTGCTCGCCCGCCGCTCGGCGGGCGAGGCCGAACAGCGGGTGCGCGGCGAACTCCTCGACGACCTCCTGGACGCCCCCGACCGCGACCGCCGCCTCCTCCGCGAGCGCGCCGCCCGGCTCCGCACCGACAACGAGGCCCCGCACGTGGTGCTCGCCGCGCGCATCGACCGGGCCGGCGGCGACGCGGACGGCGACGGGGGCCACCGCGAGAGCGCCGACCGCCAGCGCCTGTGGTCGGCCGCCTCGCACCTGGCCGCCACCCGGCACGGACTCGCCTCGGCCCGCGACGGCGGTACTGTCCTGCTGCTGCCGCTCGGCCCCGGCGAGAGCGCCGCCGACCTCGCCCGGCAGACCGCCAGGCACCTCGGCGGCACCCTGCGCGAGCCGGTCACCGTCGGCGCGTCCGCCCCCGTACGGACGCTTCTCGACCGGCCGGACCAGGTGGCCGTCGCGTACGAGGAGGCCCGCCGCTGCCTGGACGTGCTGGTCCTCCTGCACCGGTCCGGCCAGGGCGCGGCGGCGGAGGACCTCGGCTTCCTGGGCCTCCTCCTCGCGGACAGCCGCGACATCGACGGCTTCGTCGACCGGACCGTGGGCCAGGTCGTCGGGTACGACCGGCGCCGGGGCACCGACCTGGTGCGCACCCTGGAGGCGTACTTCGCGAGCGGTATGAGCCCGGCCCGCACCAAGGACGAACTCCACGTGCACGTCAACACGGTCGCCCAGCGCCTGGAGCGGGTCGGGCGGCTCCTCGGCCCCGACTGGCAGTCACCGGCCCGCGCGCTGGAGATCCAGCTGGCCCTGCGCCTGCACGCGATGTCGGCCGCGGTCACCGGGAGGTGACGCGGACGGCCCCGTGTCCCGCTCGGGTCGAGCGGGACAC
>NZ_JBHJQI010000123.1:0-26493 GCF_042262805.1 Streptomyces sp. NPDC056361 | reverse complement strand
GTCCCTGGCCGCCTGTTCAGGCGGCCGGGGCCCACGCTTCGGACGTCCGGTCGGTCAGCGGTCACATGGACGTGGGTCGGTCACCACGTGACCAGCGAGGCGCCGGAGATCGACCTCACGACGGTGCGCATCGAGCTGAAGAGCACGCCCTTGCCACAGGCTCCCATGGTCAGGGCCGAAGGACCGCAACTGCGGACAGGCTTGTCACCGCCCTGGATCATGCCCGCTGCGTACACCTTGCCGTTGCCGGCCAGTGTGAGCACAGGGCCGCCACTGTCTCCTTGCATCACGGCGATCTGGTTCGACGACATCTGGGTTCCGTGGATGGTGTCGAAGGCCCCCATCCCTGTCCTGTCGTCGAACCGGACCCTCATTTTGTCGACTTTGATGTTGCAGTGGACGCCGGTGTTGCCGCCGCTGGTGCACACCTTGTCGCCGATGCCGAGGTCGTCGTAACCGACGACGCGCTTGTTGTACCCTGACCGGTTGTTCCAGGCTCCGTCGAACATCAGAGCCGATCCCTTGGCGGACAGGACGCGTGATCCACCACCGGCGTTGCGTACACCCCTGCCGTATGTGGCCCTTCCGTCAAACGCTCGGTAGTCCTGAGCCGTGCAGTGGCGCGCGGTGGTGACGTAGGCCTTTCCGGAGATCTTGATGGAGAAGCCCGTCGAGCAGATGGAGCCTTGTCTGGGGCTGAACATCAGTCCGCCCGCGTTGAACGGAGAGAAGTCGTTGGAGCGGGTGGCGGCGGTCTCCGCCTGGGTATCCGTAATGATCTTGACCGGCACGCCGTTGATCTCGCCCGGAGAGAGCGGCGCCGTGCCGGTACTGGTTCCGGACTCGCCGGTGCCTCCCTCGCCGGGCTCGCTCGCGGCGAGGCTGGCCGCCGTGTTGGTGTAGGTGCCGTGCACTTCGATGCCGTCGAAGTCGGCCGTGACTCCGGCGATGTAGGCGATCTGGAAGCCCGCCCACGTGCCCGCCTCGGCCTGTGCGAGCGTGGCGTCCGTCGCACCGTCCAACTGGGCCACGTCATGGTTCCGCTGTTCGACGGTCAGCGTGATGCCACGGGCGGCCGCCTCCTGCGCGATCTGCGTCCGCTGCGCGGAGTCGCCGTGCCAGAGCAGGACGACCGAGAGGGCGTCGGCGTCGTGGACCGTTCCCACGAACCCGTTCGCCTCGACGTCCGGCAGGGCGTTGATCCATGCCCTGAAGTCGTCCAGGGTGCGCTGACGGTC
Source organism: Streptomyces sp. NPDC056361 (assembly GCF_042262805.1). Taxonomy (NCBI): domain Bacteria; kingdom Bacillati; phylum Actinomycetota; class Actinomycetes; order Kitasatosporales; family Streptomycetaceae; genus Streptomyces; species Streptomyces sp. NPDC056361. The sequence continues at coordinate 25,255 of NZ_JBHJQI010000123.1, read as the reverse complement.
GAGGCGGCCGGATCCTTCGTCCCGGATGAAGTCGTCCAGCGGCGCGTCGACTTCAGGCGGTACGACGGTCGTCCGATCGAGCGTGATGGCCGTGGGCCGGGAACCGGGCAGAGCACCGGAACCCGCGAACTCGGCGGCGATCTCGAACGGGCCGTCCTGCATGCCGGCCGCGATGTTCCACGTCAGCTTGTCGGACACCCCCTCGAACATGCTCTGCGGCCATGTCACCGCCGCACCGTCACTGCCGACGACGTCGGAGGCGGGGACAGTGGTCCAGGCGCCCGCACTGCCGGCGCGATAGCGGAAGGTGACCGCGGTGGCATCGGACGGCGCCACCGCGGCGAGCTCGACGGCGCCACGGACGACCTGGGCATCGCTGAGCGAGACGATTTCCGCGGTCCCCACGAAGAAACGCCAGGACCGTTCGGCGGAGACGTTGCCGGCACCGTCGACGGACCAGACGGACAGAGTGTGCGCGCCTTCGCCCACCGGGGTGTAAGCGAGGGTGATCGGGCTGCCGTCCGTGCCGAGCGCCTGTTCCTCGTCGCCTTCGTTCCCGATCTCGTCGTCGATGCGGTACCGCACCAGCGAGACGTCGGAGCTCCCCGGGGCGAGGGTGAAGGTTCCTGCGATGTCCGGACCGGCCGCCCACGCGTCCTGGGGGAAGTCGGCCGAGGCGACCTCGGGGGCCGTGGGTGCGGTGGTGTCGACGGTGAAGCGGAAGTGAGCGGTGGCGCCCCAGTTCCCGGCGGTGTCCACCGCACGCACGTGGAGGTACCACGTGCCGTCGCCCTTGGTGACGGCGTAGCTCGTGCCGGTGGTGTCGACGGTGGTGTCGGGCGTCGTGTCGGCGGTGCCGTCCACGGTCAGGCTGTACCCGGCCGTGTCCGCCGCCGGAGCGGTCCAGTTCGCGGTGAAGGATCCGTTCGCGTAGGCGTGGCCCTGGTCGGCGTGGCTGGACGAGGTGATCGCCGGGGTCGGAGACAGGCTCGTGTCGACCGCGAATTTGAAGTGGGCCGCCGATGTTCCCCAGTTGCCTGCCTTGTCACGCGTACGGACGTGCAGGTACCAGGTCCCGTTGCCGACGACGGTGGCACCGTACGCCGTCGTGGTGACGTACGTACTCGTGGTGGCCGGTACCGTGGCCGCCGCCTGGTCCACCACGACGGCGTATCCGGCCGCGCCGGAAGCGTCGGACGGAGCCGTCCAGCTGAACGACGCGGTCTTCGACGGGTAGACGGACGTCTCCAGCGGGTGCGTGCTGGACGCGACCGCCAGGGGGACGCCCGGAGCGGTGGTGTCCACGTGGACCGCGAAGTGCGTCGCCGCCGACCACAGGCCGGCGTTGTCCTTGGCCCGTGCGTGGACGTACCAGGTGCCGTCGGCGAGGCCCGCCGTGGAGACGGCGGTGCCCTTCTGGGTGACCGTGGTCGCCGGCGTGGTCGCCGGGGAGCGGTCGATGAGCACCGCGTAGCCCTCGATGCCGCTGGTGTCGCCGGCGGTGAGGGATCCGGTGAAGTCCTTGGACGTGTACCAGGTGGACTGTGACGGGTGGCTGCCGCTCGTCACCGTCGGCGCCGCGGGGGCCGCGGTGTCGATGACGACTATGCGGAAGGCGCTCCACAGGCTGTTGTCCGTGCCGTCGCCCGAACGGGTCCGCCACTTGTACGTGCCAGCGGGCAGCGCGGTCGGCGGGGACCAGCTTCCGGCCGTGCCGTTGGGAATCCAGCCCGTGTTGCCGGACTGGAGTGGCACCGTCCCGTTCTCGGCCCAGATCTGGACGTCACCGACGACCTTGCCCGAGGCGTTTCCGCCGTCGGCATCGGTGATCTTCACCGAAAGGGCCGGGGTGGTGTCGCTCGTCGCGGCGCCGGCCGCCGGTGAGAGCAGGGTGGGTACGGGCGGCGGCGTGTTGTAGATGACCGTCAGATGCGGCTCGGTGGCCGAGTCCGCGTCGGCGGTGTAGTTGGCCGAACGGAAACGCCGCCACGTCAGCGAATCGTTCTCGTCGCTCCCGCGCACCTGGAAGCCGTAGTTCGCGGCACCGTCGGCCCACGCCTGCACGATCGCGTCCGTGTCGAACTCCATGGTGCCGGCCGGGCAGGAGGAGTCGTGGCCCAGAGCTGCCTTGTTCGTGATCGCCCCGGTGGTGGTGGTGGCCGGCTGGGCACCCCAGGTGACGGCGGACGGGTCCCAGTCGGCCGTGATCCGCCGGACCTGCACCCCCGAACCGCCGGTGGAGCAGGTGGAGGAGTAGTACGAGTAGAGGGTGAGGTTCGTGTCCATGATGTGCTTGCCCGCGAACCGGGACACGTCGAACTTCAGGTACGAGCGGGCGACGGTGGTGCCGGCGTCGTACGTTCCGGCTTTGAGCTCGGTGGAACCGCGCTGGGAGTCCGGGTAGTTGGTCGCCACCCAGGTGTCGGTCGAGGCGGCCAGGGTGGAGATGGGGTCCAGAGTCAGCGGGTAGGTCACATCCGGCGAGGCGAGGAACTCGGGGTCGGGTGCGAGCACCAGAACCGTACTGCCGTCCGCGGCCGTCTCCAGGCGGGTCTCGATCTCGGCCCGGTGCGCGGGGTCGCCGGAAGCGGGGTCGATGCTCGAATCCCACATCATCGGCGCGGAAGCTTCCGCGATCACATCACCGGAGGCGCTTTCCAGGAGCAGATGCCGATTCTCCGCCTGCGACAGCTTCAGCCCTGTCAAGGACAGCGGAAAGCGGTACTCCAGCTTCCTGTCGGGACGCTCGCTGAGCACGACCGACTGCTCGAAGCCCTGCGGCAGCGCCTGTACTGTCATCAACTGGCCGGGACCGAGCGCGTAGGTCGCCGTGTCCCCGTTGATCTCAGGGGCAGGAAGGGCTTGCCCCCACTTCAGCCCGAACAGGTGCTTCCCGTCCTTCACCGAGGCAAGCACGCCGGCCCCGCCGTCGGATATCTGAACCTGTGCCGGCGTCGCCACCGGCGTGAGGTTCGCGCCGGTGTCCACCAGATCGGTGTTGACGTCCTCCCACTGCCCATCGGCGTTCTTGATCCGCACCGGACCGGTGTACGCCTCGACGGTGGTACTCCCGTCGGGATTCACGAAGACCGACGTGTTCTCGGACCGCTCCTCAAGTACTTCGATGCGGCGCTGCTGCAATCGGGCCAGCAGTCGGGCGGCGTTCTCGTCCGCTGCTTCCGCAGGCCCCGTCGGATCCAGCCCAGGTACGGTGGCCTCGGCGCTGGAACCGGCCGGACCCACGGCGTCCGCGTCGGCGGCCCAACCCGGCGCCATCAACGCCTGTGCCAGCAGGCTCGCAGTGACTGCGAGGACGACGCGACCTGTGTACTGGTCATTCTCTCGCCTCCTGCCCGCCCGCTGCGCACCGGGCAGTGCTCTGCTTCTCTTCGGTTTCACAATCCCCCCACTAAACTTTCACAACTGTAGATATTGGAGGGACACTGACATGTGGTCAGGTCTGGCCGAGGCGCGCGCCAAGCCACTACAGGCGGCATGGTCGGGTCAGGTCTCGGTCAGAGCGGCAGTCGCCGCGATCTGTGGTAGTCGGCCAGACCCGGCGAGAGCTCTGCAAATGCCGGAGGAGCGCTGGGTTCGTCGAGTCACGCATGGTGCTCCAGCGACTCCTGTGATGCGTGGTCGAGATGCTTCGTGAGCCCGTGCGCAGTACGTCAAGTCCCGCTCTTCGGCAGCCGCGACGTCACACCCAGAGCTAATAGAGGAAGGCCCCCATCGAGGCCGCTACAGAACGAAGACGTATCACCCAAGAGCCACACGCTGCCTGGTGGATGGCCAGACCCTCGCACATCCCCGTCCAGTTCGGTTGGTGCTTCCGCAGGGGCGTAGGTGTCACCGCACCGCGGGTGGGCTGGGGCGGGCAGCGCCTGACGTGTGACGGAAAGACGCCGCGGGCGCGTCCCAAGCTCCCGCTGCCTGGGGGTCAGCTGACCGGTCAGGAACCACAGGGTGCGGCTGGACCGCTGGGTGCGAAGCCGTCGCTCGCGAGTTCCACGCGGCCGAGGGGTCTCGGGCGGGCGGCAGGCAGCGAGCCGGCTTCTGGGACGGTCGAGGGTTGCCCGGCCGATGGTCAACGGGACCGTTCTCCGTGAACTAGAGCGATGTCGGTGCCCGACAGGTCGGTGACGCGTGGACGCACGTCGTCAGTGCACGCGCAGGGGTTTCCTGCGTGGCTGATGGCTCATCAGGTAAGTCAGCATCCGGTCAGCATGAGTCCCCGCGCGTTCCGGGACGGTCGTCCCAACAGGCGCCGGTGCGAAGGGAAAGCCCAGGTAGGAAGCCGTCTAGCCTGACCGGAGCGATGTTCCTCACAAACATCGGACGGGGGCGTCGGTGTAAGGTCGAGGACGCCCTTGACCTGCACAAAGTAGGCAGGGAGCCGTCTCAGAGGAGTCCAAAGTGTTGCGTACTCTGTTCAAGTCCAAGATCTGACTATTTGGCGTTGCCGCAGGTCAGGGGCATCATGTGCCCCCCTCGGGTCAGCAAACGGTCAGCATGCGTCCGCATGGTGTCCGCGCTTGCTGACCTTCGACCTACAGTGCGGCGCCTGAGCATGATTCTTGGGCTGGATCGGATGGTTCGCGACATGGCCCGACAGCTCGCCCGCGGCATGGGTTCCTTCTTCAAGGACTGCGGCTGCGCCAAGCCCACCCGCTGCCCTCACCCGTACTCGATCCGTTTCCGGGATGCGCTCGGCAGGCAGCGCGAGGAGTCCGGTTACGCCACGCAGGACGACGCGATCGAGCGCCTCACGCAGCTGTACGCGGAGAAGAAGACCACGGCACCGTCCGTGGCGGCGGCCCGCCGCGAACTGGGGCAGCTGACCGTCGAGGAGTATGCGAAGCAGTGGCGGCCTCGGCAGCGAAGGATGACGGATTACTCCACCGGCTGGCACGTCGACAGTTCGATCAACGTGCACATCGTCCCGCGTCTGGGGGCGCGGAAGCTGAATTCGGTCACGCCGATGGTGGTCGAGCGGTTCCTGGACGCGATGGAGGGCGACGGGGTCGGCCGGGGGAACCAGGTGAACATTTTCCGGGTCCTGAAGACCATCCTGCGGGACGCGTACGCCAAGGGGGCGATGGCGGACGATCCGGTGAAGGGGGTCCAGGAACCGGAATACGTGCGGGGAACGGTTGCCATTCCGTCCCTCGCCTATGTGAAGAAGGCGCTGGCGGTTGCCGACGAGGACCTGGCGTTGGAGATCGTCATGATGGCGGGGTGCGGTCTGCGCAATGGTGAGGCGCGGGCGGTGAACGTCAACAATGTCGTGGCCCAGGACGTGTACCGGGTGCGGGAGCAGATCCATTCCAACACGCTGAGGCCGGCGAAGCTGAAGCACCGCAAGGCGGGGGAGTTCCGGGAGGTGCCCCTGCCGCGGTCGGTGCGGGAGGCGATCGAGCGCTACGCGGAGAAGCACGGCACCACGAAGGACGGCTACCTGCTGCGCGGCCCCAGCGGCTGGTACACGGAGCCGATGGAGCGGCGCCGCGTGAAGCGACTTTTCCAGAACCTCCCGCCGGAGCAAGGCGTGGGGATGTACGGCTTCCGGCACTACTTCGCCTCGAACGCCCTCGGCAACGGCATCCCCATCACTGACGTGGCGGAGTGGATGGGGCACAAGTCCATCGAGGAGACGTACCGGACCTACCGGCACCTGATGCCGGGCAGCATCACCAAGGCCGCCCGGATCCTGGACGCTGGCCTCTGGGAAGCCGCCTGATCTTCGGCTTCGGGAGCACAGCAGGTTCTTCGTCTGCTGGTGGTACACGCCTCGCATGGCCGCTGACCAGCGGAAACGGCCACGATTCGGCCAAGCGGCACGCGGCTGGTCCGCGTATGGCCCGGATCTTGGTCGGCACGGAGGGGACCTCTGACCGATGGCCCGCGGCGGCGGTGAGTTGGCACACAAGCGAGGGGCGGGCCGACAGGTCGCCACGGAGCATGCCTCGATCCAACGTGCACGAGAGAGTCGCCAGGGCTTGGACCGCGGAGCGGGCAACCCACCGGCTGAAGAACTTTCACGCTGTCACGATCGGCCACGAGACGTGCGGCTGCGTCTTTCCCCGCACACGCTCTCTGACTGAGCCCGGCCGGCCAGCCGCAGGCTGCGGCCCATCTGCGCTATCAGAAGGCTGCTCCGCTTCGCCGCGATCGAACGCCGCCAGTCCGATCGGCGAAGAGCTGGCGCGCGGCCGCTCTGCTCAGCCCGACACGTCTTCCTAGGCGTTGCTGCTGCGGTGTTGACTTCGACTACCTTGGCTTGGCCTTGGGGGTGCAACCGATGAAGCCCAGCGCCTCCGGGTTGGCAGTAGGTATAAACGTCCTTGGAGTCGGGTCGGCGAATCTAACCGGGGAGTGAGAGGTTGAGCAGAGGGGCTTCCTCGATTGGCACGGGTGGGGCTGGCACGATCTATGAGTATCGAGTCGCAGCCCTGGATCTGGCCGCTCTGCTGTGCGGCGTGAGCGTTCCGGGGCTAGACGTGGTGCCGGACTCGGTCTGCCTGCAGCAGGGCAGGGAGTTCCCTCTGGACGACGTGGTGGTTCTCAACCGTGAGGGCCCTTACAAGTTGGCCGTGGAACGGCAGGTCAAACGAACGTTGGAGATCGCTCGCAGCAGCGATCCCTGGCGCAAGACGATCCGGCAGTGCGTGGAGAGCCTGGAGTCGTTTGGCGGGGAAATAGATGCCGACCGGCACAGGCTAGGTGTGACCGCATCCGGCCCCTCGCATGGCTTGGAGGTGCTGCAGAGCTTGGCTGCGTACGCTGCTGCGCAGAAAGGCGTGGACGACCTTCTGAGAATCCTGCCGGGCTTGGGCCAGGAGCACCGTCGGGTATGGAAACACCTGGCGGACACCGTCCGTGACGTACTTGCAGAGAGTGAGGCTGCTCCCGAACAGGAGTTGGTGGAGCTAAGCGCTTTCCGAATCGCTCGACGTCTCGTCGTGCAGATTGAGCCTACCGAGCAAGTCAGTCCGCGCTATCCCTACTTGTGCGCTCTGTTGAATGACCGGGTGCTTGCGGCCGAGACCAGACATGACGCCGCTGTGGCGTACCGGATGATCGAGGCGCTGGCACAGGAGTGGGGGCCGCGGGCTGGTGTGATTGATGCTGCCATGTTGCGGACCGCACTGCAGGCTCGTGGCATCGTGTTGCGCAGTGATCCGCCGGCCGGGTTGCAGCGGGCCGGTGCCTCACACCAGGTTCGCGTGGTCGGGGAACTGGAGCCCACTGACGCATTGCGCTTCGAGGTGCATCCCGCCTTGGAGATGGGTGGAGCCCCTGGTGCGCTAGCGGTACTCCCTCCCTACATCGCCCGTCCGGCCAGCGTTGACAACGAGCTGCGGCGCGAGGTAGCTGAGGCGGTCGACGGGAGCCGACTGGTGATGGTGGTTGGTGGCTCCTCAACAGGCAAGACACGATCCTGTTGGGAAGCAGTGCGGGCTGAACTCCCAGACTGGAAGATTGTGCATCCGCTGGCTCCGGATCGGCCGGCGGCACTCCTGCACGCGTTGCAGGAGGATGTGTTGCAGCCACGAACCGTGCTGTGGCTGAACGAAGCAAACCTTTACTTGCTGGTCAAGGACTACGCCGCACAGGTCTCAGCAAGCTTGCAGGACCTGTTGACGAACCAACAGCGCGGGCCCGTTCTGGTCCTGGGCACCATGTGGCCGAGCTTCTGGGAAAAGCTGACGGAGTGCTCCGTCGAGGACGATGACCACCTGGACACTGGGATGGGCGCGGTGGGTCAACTTGCCGACCTGGCGGTCACTGTTCGGATGCCTGCCGCGTTCAGTGAACCGGAGTTGGCCCGTGCTGAGGCTGTAGTCAACTCCGACCCGCGCCTGACGCTGGCCCGAACCCGTGCTGCCAGTGGACGCATCGCTCAGTTCCTTGCTGGAGCCCCAAATCTATGGCGACGCTACGAGCAGTCCGAAGGGGCGGCCCGTGCCATTCTTCACGCTGCCATGGACGCACGCCGATGTGGACATGGTCCCCTGCTGTCTGAAAGCTTTTTGCGGGTTGCCTGTGAGGGCTACGTGGATGACTCCACATGGCACAGCTTGGACGAGGACTGGTTCGCTTCCCACCTGACCAAGCTCCTTCGACCGCATCGTCAGCTTCCTGGGCCGCTGATGCGCCATCGGCCTCGTCCCTACGAGCCACCTACCGACAGCCCGTTGTATCAACTTGCCGACTTCCTCCATGAGAAGAGCCGAGCAACTAGAGAAAAGGAGCATCCCGCTCCCTCTCTGTGGGCAGCAGCAGCGGCACACTCGCGTACAGACACGGACACGCGGGAACTTGCCCAGGCCGCACGTCGTCTGGGAGTGGTGAACTGTGAACAGCTTTATTTGAAGGCGGCGGAGTGCGGCGACGTAAGCGTGCTTTGCTGGTTCACCCGTCGCCTCATTGACCTCAGACGCTTCGAGCGGGCGGAACAGATCATTGAGGGGCACTGTCTCGACGGGTTCCTCCTTGGTGAGCTCTCTGCGGCTCTCGGATTTGCCGGCCACTACAAGGAGGCTGAGCGCCTGGCTCGCCGGGCGTACGAGGTGAGCGGTAACCGGAACGGTCAGCGCAGCCTGGCTCACCACTTGCTGACGCTGGGCATGCGCCACTCGGCCGCACGTATTTACTCATGGGCCGCCGACACCGGAGACCCAGTCGCCGCGCGGTGGCTCACTGCGTACCACGAAGCCCGCGGCGATCGGATCGCGGCAGAGCGTCTAGCGCACACAGCCCTCACGGAGTATGGAAGCCCGTCCGCAGCCCTCGCGCTTGCTCAGTTGCGTGTTACCGCCGGAGCATCCGACGATGCGCAACGATTGTGTCGACGCATCGCTGGTCACGGCCACATTGATGCCCTGGTGGCCTTCGCGCGCGAAAGATCAGACCACCGTGACCACGCCACTGCCACCTGCTTCTACAGTGCGGCCGCCGCTGCGAAGCACCCGAAGGCTCTCGAGTGGATGTCATGGCACAGGGAAGGACGAGGTCACCATCAGCACGCCGAGGACCTGGCACACGCAGCAGCGGCGGCCGGAAATAGCCACGCCCTGCATGGGCTCGCCCAACTGAGATTCTTCAACGGCGATATCCACGACGCCGAGCGTCTGAACCGCGCCGCTGCACTTGCCGGGTCATCATCAGCCCGTGAGTGGCTAATCCGTAGAGGGCTCCAACAATGAGCTTTTTCCAACCTGCTGGCGTGGCTGGCAGGTTGGGGCACCCTGCGCGAGGTGAACGACGAAGCTCCTGGTAGACGGGTTCACGACCAAGATCACCCGTGCCGACCAGGAGCTTCGCGTGCTTGTCTACTCATCGGCGATCGACCTGTCCAGCGCGCACCTTCGTCACCTTGCCCGGTGCCTGGCCGCTCACCGCCGCAAGATCGGCACCCGATGGCGTCGCATCACGCCGAGCCGGTAGGCGCTTCTGGTCCTGGCCCATCTGCGCTGCGGTGACACCTACGCTCAGCTGGCCGCCGCGTTCGGTATCGGGATCGCGACCGTCTACCGTTACGTCGGCGAGGCGATACAGGTCCTGGCCGCACTCGCTCCCAGCCTGGCCGAGGCGATGCGGACCGCACGCCGGCTGGCCTTCGTCATCCTCGACGGGACGCTCCTGCCGATCGACCGGGTCGCCGCCGACACCCCGTACTACTCCGGCAAGCACAAGCGCCACGGCATGAACGTCCAAGTCCTCACCGACCCATTCGGACGGCTGCTGTGGGCTTCGCCCGCGCTGCCCGGCTCCACTCACGACCTGACCGTCGCCCGTACCCACGGCATCGTCGACGCACTCGTCGAGGCCGGACTGAAGTGCTGGGCCGACAAGGCTTATCAGGGCGCCGGCGGTTCCATCCGGGTGCCCTTCCGCGGCCGTCGCCTCAAGCGGTGGCAGCACCGGCACAACAGCACCCACGCCAAGATCCGCTGCCTCGGCGAGCAGGCCATGGCCACCCTCAAGGGCTGGCGGCTCCTGCGGAAGCTCCGCTGCAGCACCAACCGCATCACCGACCTGGTGAAGGCCGTCCTCGTCCTTCACCACGCATCAGCGTGAGGTTGGAAAAGGCTCACAGGCCACTCCCCGATCTGCTTCACCCGGAGCGTCGACTCTATCTCCGCCGCCAGACGATCTACCCGGGGCCAGCGTCGAAGGCTGGCGTGTGCCGCTTCGACGTACCCCGGCCGTGGGAGGGCCAGGACCCCGTGTTGGACCGTCAGGGTCAAGGGCGGGAGACGACTTCGGTGAGTCGGTCGGCTGCGTCGACGGCGGCCTGTGCGAGCTGCGTGCCGGGGTGCCGGGTGAGGCGTTGGATCGGGCCGGTGACCGTGACGGCGGCGACGACTCGGTCGGACGGGTCGCGAACGGGCGCCGAAACGGAGGCTGTGCCGGGTTCGCCCTCGCCGATCGACTGGGCCCAGCCTCGGCGCCGCACGCCGCTGAGGGTGGCGGCTGTGAAGCGAGCGCCCTGCAGGCCCTGGTGGAAGCGTTCGGGTTCCTCCCAGGCGAGAAGGATCTGGGCGGCGGAGCCGGCCTTCATGGAGAGTGCGGATCCGACCGGCACGATGTCGCGCAGGCCGGTGGTCCGCTCGGCCGTGGCGATGCAGAGGCGCATCTCCCCGTGGCGGCGGTAGAGCTGGGTGGTTTCGCCGGTGGTGTCCCGCAGGGAGTTGAGGATTGGGCCGGCTGCGGCCAGCAGGTGATCCTCGCCTGCGGCGGCCGAGAGTTCGGCGAGTCGAGGGCCGAGAACGAAGCGGCCCCGTGCGTCCCTGGCGACCATGCGATGGCGTTCGAGTGCGATGGTGAGCCGGTAGGCCGTGGCCCGTGGAAATCCGGTGATGGCGGCCAGTTCTGCCAGAGCGAACGGGCCCGAGGTCAGCGTGCCTAGAATCATCGCGGCCTTGTCGAGGACGCCGACCCTGCTCGAGGCATCCGGTATATCCATGATGGGGTGTGCTCCAGTCTCGGTTCGCGAGCGATGACTCGCGGCGACCTTGCCCAGGGGTAGGGGTTGGGGCGGTCAGCGGGGAAGGGCCAAGGTCGTCGGCCTTTGTGCCGTGGCGATCACGAGACGGATCCGCGGAAAGCCTGAGGCGGACGGGTGTTGGGAGAAGGGCGGCGCAGTGAGCACTGTGTCTCCTGGCCTTCCGCGCCGCGTCGTCCTGGCGGGTGCTTTCGTCGAGGCAGCGTGCCGGATCAGGAACCCGGCGAGGCGGCAGCCGGCCAAGGTGGGAAGTCCCCGGCCTTCAGTCCGGGGGAGGTGGAAGTCACCATGCGGTGCGGATGGCACCGCTGCGTGGCCATCCGTGCATGTCCCTCCAGAGGGCGGTGGTTGCGGCGCGCCAGTCGAGTTGCCAGCCGGGCCGGTAGCCGCGGGCTGCCCAGCCGTCCGGGCGTTTGCCGGGGATGGCGCGGCCGGCGTGCTGCGCTTCCTGCGCGGCACGGTACGTCTGCTGTGCGATCCGCAGGGCGGCCCCGGAGTCGGCGGCCGTGCCGGTGAAGACGTGTATTCCGCTGTCCCCGGCGACACTTCGCATGGGGACGTTGACCTCGTAGTAGGCCATGGCTCCGCCTCCTTTCAGGCGCTGGAGGTCCGCGCGGGGAAACAGAAAGGGAAGGCTGGTGCCGAGCTTCACGACGCGGGGGTCCAGCCTTCAAGGGGACCACCAGAGAAAACCTATGTGAGCACTGCAAACATTAGAGGGGAGGGGTGTGCGGTGTCAACATTGGCGGTCCGGAAAGTGTCCAGCAGTCACACGGTCAACCCGGCGTCGTTCCCCGGGGCGGTTTGTCGAGCAATGCTTAAAAAGCTAGTCTCCGCAGACATGACCACCAAGTCCGCGCCCACCCGTGCACGACTGAAGCCGGAGGAGCGAAGGGCACAGCTGATCGACATCGGCCTGCGACTGCTCACCACTCGGCCCATCCATGAGATGTCCATCGACGAGGTGGCTGCCGAAGCAGAAATCTCCCGAGGGCTGCTCTTCCACTACTTCCCCACCAAGCGGGACTACTACGTCGCCGTTGTTCAGGCGGGCGGACGCCGGCTGCTTCTTCACGCCACAGCTCCCGAGGAAGGCACCCCCACAGACCGGGTGCGCGGCATCGTCGACGGCTTTGTGTCGTTCGTGCAGCGTCGAAAGGACAACTACGTCGCCGTGGTGCGCGCGGCGGCCGGCGGGGACGAAATGGTGCTGGAGGTCTTCGAGGGCAATCGCCATACCTTGACCGACCGAGTGCTGCAGGCGGCGGAAATCCATGCCCCCACCCCGCTCCACCGCCTGGCCGCGCGTGGTTGGCTAGCCATGATGGAGGAGATGGCCATCAGTTCGACCGCCGACATCATCGACAAGGACGATCTGGTCGACCTCCTCGTGGGCAGCCTGCAACAGGCCATGGAAAACTTTGCCGAAGGGCGTCACTGACACCGGCCGACGTCCCCTGGGCGCGTGTCCTCGTCCGCCCTCGGGGGAGTGGAACCCTGGGCGCGGCCGCGTCGGTCGTGGCGAGCCCGCGAACGGTATACGTCGGCGGACCCGCCGCTGCTCGGTATGGCTTGTCCACGAGAACGGCGCTCTGGCTCACCTTGTGCCGCATCGACTCGCGCGGCTGGCCTCCGAAGGGCGCTGGCCAGAGGCTTCGGTGCCCGCCGGCAATCGGGCACCCCGCAGCCGCGCTGAATCGCGCACGCTCAGACAGGCCCGCTCGCGTGGGTGAAGCGCTGTAGGGCGGCCGCGTCCACGGCCTTGCGCTGATGGGGGCGCAAACGGCAAGCGGCGGGGAGTGCGGAAGACGCAGGCTCGGATGTCGATCTCTGGCCACTATTGCGAGATCGAGGGGCCGCCGGGGGACCTGGCTCGACGGCCTGTCTGCCGCTCCCGATGGACCGGGGTGGGGTCAGATCCGTACGGCGATGCCCGCGTGCGGCCGCTTGCCCCGCCGGGCGACGGTCGCGGGCCAGTCGGCCAGCCACCACTGCCAGGTGTACTTGCGGGCCAGTCGCCTCCGTACGGCCTTGAGCCCGTCGGCGTCGAGCAGCCGGCCGGTGCCCTCCAAGCGTGTCGCGCCGTCCTCGATCCGGCCGCGCATGTCGCACGCGGCGACGACGACATGAGGGTCGCGGCGGAGCCGCTTCACTTTCCAGGAGTTGATCCGGGTCCACACGTACAGCTCGTCGCCCTCGGTGGCGAACCACACCGGTGTGGCGACCGGCGTCCCGTCTTTGCGGTGCGTGGTCAGGCTGAGGTACCGGGCCTGCCTCAGTTCGGCGGGAATCATGTGGGGCGCTCCTCAGTCCTGTCGGCCACCCAGGCAGGGGCATGCATGCGCGCCGATGCCGTCGTCTTTCGCATCGCGACGGCGGCCCCGTGGTGGTGCGGGAGCATGACCGCTGTCCCCTTACCGCTGTAGCCCACAGCCTCGGCGTCTCTGACCAGCATGGGTAGAGGCGCGGTGGTCGAGCGCATCAGTGGTCGGCCTCCCGGCAGGGCTGGGGCAAGCCTGGCGGGAGGCCGGCCACCGATGCGCTCGATGTGTGCGCCGTGTACATTAGCCACGGGAGTGAGCGGTGTCAACATTGGTCGACTCGCCTGGCTCCACCGCGCATGGACGGCGGGTCCGGAGCTCGCCGAGCGTCGGGCGGCAGCTTGTCGAGCATCGCTCAACAAGCTAGGGTCGGCGGCCATGACTTCAAAGTCCGTACCGGTCGGTATGTGGCTGGGGCGGAAGAGCTCTCCAGCGATAGCCGGCTGGACCGGCCTACGCCTGCTCACCACTCGGCCCATCCACGAGATGTCATGAACTGGTGCTGGAGGCCCCCGGTAGGGCCGCTGTCGTTCCCCTGAGCGGCGGGGTCCGGACGCAGGCCGGGTGCGTACGTCCGGTCTGCATGCCGGGTCGATTACTGAGCAATGCTCGACAGGATGGGAAGTACATGGACTTCGGACACTCGCCCAAGGCGCGCCAGTACGTCGATCGCGTCAGCGGATTCATGACGTCGCACGTCCTGCCGCGTGAACGCGAGTACATCACCGCACTACGGGACCAGCAGGACCGCTGGGCCTCCATCCCGTCGGTGATCGACGAACTCAAGGCCAAGGCGAGGACGGCCGGGCTGTGGAACCTCTTCCTCCCCGACCCCGTCTACGGCGCCGGGCTCACCAACACCGAGTACGCGCCCCTGGCCGAACTCATGGGCCGCTCACTCATCGCACCCGAGATCTTCAACTGCAACGCACCCGACACCGGCAACGCCGAAGTCCTGCTCCACTACGGCAGCGACGAACAGCGCAAGCGCTGGATGGAACCGCTGCTGCGCGGCGAGATCCGCTCCGCCTTCTGTATGACCGAGCCGGACGTGGCCTCTTCCGACGCTGCCAACATGGCCGCCACCGCCGTCGTGGACGGCGACAGCATCGTCCTGAACGGCCACAAGTGGTGGAGTACGGGGATCGGACACCCGGACTGTCGGTTCGTCATCTTCATGGGACTGACCGACCCCGACGCCCCGCGCCACGCCCGGCACTCCATGGTGCTCGTCCCCCTGGACACCCCGGGCGTCCGCATTGAGCGCATGCTGCCGGTGTACGGCTACCTCGACGAGCCCTACGGCCACGGCGAAGTGTCCTTCAGCGACGTCCGGCTCCCGCTCGACGCCGTGATCGCCGGGCCCGGCCGGGGCTTCGAGATCGCCCAGGGCAGGCTGGGTCCCGGCCGCATCCACCACTGCATGCGGCTGATCGGACTGGCCGAGAACGCCCTCGAACTGGCCTGCCGTCGGGCCGCGTCCCGCACCGCCTTCGGTAAGCCCCTCGCCAACCTGGGCGGCAACCGCGAACGCATCGCGAAGGCCAGGATCGCCATCGACCAGGCCAGGCTCCACGTCCTGCACGCCGCCTGGCTGCTCGACACCGTGGGCGCCGCCGGTGCCATCGGCGAGCTGTCCCAGGTCAAGGCGGCCGTCCCGACGATGGCCTGCGAAGTGATCGACATGGCCATCCAGCTCCACGGAGGCGCAGGCCTCTCCGACGACTTCCCGCTCGCCTCCGCCATGGCCGCCGCCCGCGCCCTGCGCCTGGCCGACGGCCCCGACGAGGTCCACCTCGGCGTCGTTGCCCGCACCGAACTGGGCCGGTACCGCACCCGGGAGACGGCATGAGCAGGCGCGTCCTGATCACCGGGGGAGCTTCCGGCCTCGGCCGCGCCCTCGCCGAACGCCACGCCGCCGCCGGAGACCGCGTCCTGATCGCGGACCGCGAGGAGCCGGCCGTACTGCCGCCCGGAGCGGTCTCATTTCTCCGCCTCGACGTCCGCGTCCATGACGACTGGCTGCGCGCCCTGGGCTGGTGCCTGGATCATTGGGACGGTCTGGACGTTCTGGTCAACAACGCCGGAGTGATGGCGGCCGGTCGCATCGAACGCCTCCAGAGCGACGACTGGGACTGGATCATCGACATCAACCTCAAGGGCGTCGCCCAGGGCTGCCACACCTTTGTACCCCTGTTCAAGCAGCAGGGCAGCGGGCACATCGTCAACATCGCCTCACCGGCGGGACTGCTGAACACACCCGGCATGGCCTCGTACAACGCCTCGAAGGCCGCGGTCATCTCCCTGTCCGAGACGCTCCGTCAGGAACTGGAGCCGTTCGGCATCCGCACCACAGTGGTCTGCCCGGGCCATGTCCGCACCGGCCTGAGAGCCGATCTGCACAGCCCCGACCCGGTACTGGCGGAGTTCGCCGACCGGAGGATCCAGAGCGGCGGGCGTACGGCGGAACAGGTCGCCGAGCAGATCGTCGACGCGGTCTCCCGAGGACGGTTCCTCGTCTTCACCCACTTCGAGGACCGGCGTGCCCTGTGCCTCAAGCGCCTCCTTCCGCGCGTGGCCGACGCACAGGCCGCGAGGAGATGGCGGCGTACGGCCAGGAAGCTCGAAGCGCACGACCGACTGGATCAGGTGAGGGCGGCATGACGAGGAGAAACAAGATCCTCATCACCGGGGCGAGTTCAGGACTCGGCGAGCAGATGGCCCGCACCTTCGCCGCCCGCGGCCGTGACCTCGCGCTCTGCGCACGCCGCACCGACCGTCTCGAGACGCTGCGTGAAGAGATTCTCGCCGCGCACCCGGGCATCACCGTCGCCGTGCGCAGCCTGGACGTCAACGACCACGCGCAGGTCTTCGACGTCTTCCACGCCCTGCGTGACGATCTCGGCGGCCTGGACCGGGTCATCGTCAACGCGGGCCTGGGCAAGGGGAGACCGATCGGCACCGGCGGGTTCGCCGCCAATCTGCAGACCGCGCAGACCAACTTCACCGCCGCGCTCGCCCAGTGCGAGGCGGCCATGGAGATCTTCCGTTCACAGCGCTCCGGGCACCTCGTGGTCATCTCGTCGATGAGCGCGATGCGTGGACTGCCCCGCCACCTCACCACGTACGCGGCCACCAAGGCGGGCGTTTCGGCGCTCGCCGAAGGAATCCGGGCCGAGATGACCGCCTCCGGCACACCGATCGCGGTCACCACTCTCCACCCTGGCTACATCGCCACCGACCTGAGCGCCGGCGCAGCGAAGACACCGCTGCTGACCTCCGCCGAGAAGGGAGTACGAACCATGGTGCAGGCCATCGAACGCGAGCGCCCCGAAGCGAAGGTCCCCGCCTGGCCCTGGGTGCCGGTCGGCTTCCTCATGCGGCACCTGCCCCTGCGACTCGTGGCCAAGGTGAGCTGATGAACGACACTCACCAGAGCCCGGTCCGCACCGAGGACGCCTTCGACGTCGAGCGGGTGCACGACTGGCTGACACAGCACGTGGACGGACTCGAAGGCCCTTCCCCCGACGTCGTCCAGTTCACAGGCGGAGCGTCCAACCTCACCTACCTGCTGCGATACCCGCACCTCGGCACGGAACTGATCCTGCGCCGCCCGCCGGCCGGGAAGAAGGCCGGCTCCGCGCACGACATGGCTCGCGAGTACCACGTCCAGGAAGCACTCAACCCCGTCTTTCCGCTTGTCCCCACGGTCCGGGCACTGTGCCAGGACCCGGACGTCATCGGCGCCGACTTCTACGTCATGGACAAGGTGCCCGGACTCATTCTCCGCGGCAGGCTCCCGCGTGGCATGCACCTGGCACCCGACGGAGCCAGGGTCCTCTCGGAAGCCTTCGTCGACACCCTCACCGACCTGCATCAGGTCGACCCCGTCGTCGCGGGGCTGACCGACCTCGGCAAGGGCGACGGCTACGTCCGCCGCCAGGTCGAGGGTTGGACCCGCCGCTACGCCCAGGCCCGCACCTGGAACACACCCAGCTTCCGCCGCGTGACGGCCTGGCTTGCCGACCACCAGCCCGACGACATCGCCACCTGCGTCATCCACAACGACTGGCGCCTGGACAACCTCGTCCTCGACGACACGGACCTGCACGTCACCGGCGTCCTGGACTGGGAGATGGCCACCCTCGGCGATCCGCTGATGGACCTCGGCAGCGCCCTCGCCTACTGGGTGCAGGCCGACGACGACCGTATCGCCCAGGCCATCCGCCGCCAGCCCAGCCACCTGCCCGGCATGCTCACCCGCGCCGAGATCGTCGAGCGGTACTGCGACCGGATGGGCGTGCCCGCCGACAACTGGCCTTTCTACGAGGCCTTCGGACTGTTCCGGCTCGCCGTGATCGCCCAGCAGATCTACTACCGCTACCACCACAAGCAGACCCGCAACCCGGCCTTCCGTCACCTCTGGCTCGCCGTGAACTACCTCGACCACCGCTGCCGCTCGGTCATCCGCCGCAGCACCGGAAACTGACAGGACGGACACCACCACCGCCATGCCGCTCATCTGTCTCGTCCGCCACGGCCAGGGCTCCATCGACACGGAGGACTACGACGTCCTGTCCGGACTCGGCCGTACCCAGGCCGCCGCCGTCGGCGAGGAACTCGCCCGCCGAGGCCTGCGAGACCCGCACCTCGTGTCGGGCACCCTGAGCCGCCAGCGCGACACGGCCCGCCTCATCGCGGACACCGCCGGATTCAAGCGCCCGCTCCACCAGGACCCGCGCTGGAACGAGTACGACCACCTCGCCCTGGTCGCCCGTTATGCCCCCTCGTCACAGACCGCGTCCGTGCAGGACCTGCTCGATCACGCCTTGATGGCCTGGATGCGGGACCCCGGTGCGTCCGGGGGAGAAACCTGGACCACCTTCGCCGAAGGTGCCGCCGCCGCACTGGCCGAGCTGGCCGCCGCCCTCGGCCGAGGCAGTGACGCCGTCGTCGTCACCTCGGGCGGAATCCTCGCCGCCCTGTGCGGCGCACTGCTCTCTCTGCCGCCCGAGGGCGTCGTCGCCCTCAACCGGGTGGCCGTCAACGCCTCCGTCACCACCCTCGCGGTGGGGACGTCCGGGACCACCCTCCTGACCTTCAATGAGCACGCCCATTTCGCGGGCGATCAACGCCACCTGCTCACCTACCGCTGACGGCGTCCGGCGGACATGGCCGGGGCTTCGCGTGCCTGGACCGTCACCTGCCGACCGGCGTTGCTACCGCCTGTGACAGCGCCGGCGAGGCGGCGAACAGCGCGTACACGGAGGCGCTGACCTGTGCGGCGACGGCCTCGGGGGTGGAGGTGTCGAGCTTGCCGTCGAGATGGAGGAAGGCCAGACCGTGGACGAGGGCCCACACCGTCGTCGCCAGGGCGGCGGAGTCCTCGGCGCCGGGGAAGGCGTCGCGGACGATGCTCTGGACGTACTCCGTGATGACGGCGGTCGCGGCAACCCGTTCCTCGCTGGTCGGATCGCACGGCTCGGCGAACATCGCCCGGAACAGGGCGGGGTGCTCGAGGGCGAACTGCACGTACACGACGGCCACGGCGGCCAGGTCGTCCGGCGTGGAGGGCGCCGGGTGCGCCGCGGCCAGGTGCTGGGCGAGCTCGCGGTACCCCTCCGCGGCGACCGCGGACACCAGGGCGTCGCGGTCCGCGTAGTGACGGTAGGGGGCGGTGGCCGATACGCCGGCCTTTCGGGCGACCGCGCGCAGGGAGAGCGCGGCGCTGCCGTCCTCCTCCAGGAGCTCTCTCGCGGCCCTCAGGCAGGCCGCTCGCAGATCCCCATGGTGATATCCACTGGCTTGAGACACAGGTCACACTTCCTCATGTTTACGGCGCTTACATAGCCCCTTTAATGTGAACGGTGCATACATCATAAGCGATTGAGATGGAAGAGGGAACTGGGATGACCAGTGAGCTGTTCTCGCCGCTGCTCCTGCGCTCCGGCCAGGTACTGAAGAACCGGATCGCGAAGGCGGCCATGGAGGAGAACATGGCCTCAGACGGACAGCTCCCCGGCGAACAGCTGTACACGCTGTACCGACGCTGGGCCGCCGGCGGCACCGGACTGCTGATCACCGGCAACGTGATGGTCCACGCCGAGGCGCTGACCGCCCCCTCCGGCGTCGTACTCGACCAGCACTCGCCCCTGAAGCCCTTCGTCGACTGGGTGAAGGCAGCCAAGTCCGGCGGTGCCGCGATCTGGATGCAGATCAACCACCCCGGCCGCCAGGTCGCCTCCGACATGCCCGGCGTCGTCTGGGGCCCCTCCGACGTCGGCGTCTCGATGGGCAGGCACAGCAGCCGCTTCGGCCGCCCCACCGCCATGACCTCCCAGCAGATCGACGACACCGTGACCCGGTTCGCCGTCACGGCCCACCGTGCTGAGAAGGCGGGTTTCGACGGCGTCGAGATCCACGCCGCACACGGCTACCTCCTCTCGCAGTTCCTGTCCCCGCTGGTCAACAGGCGTACCGACCAGTGGGGCGGATCGCTGGAGAACCGGGCACGGATGCTGCTGGACATCGTGTGGGCCATCCGCGCCGCGGTCTCGCCGTCCTTTGTGGTCGCGGTGAAGCTCAACTCCGCCGACTTCCAGCGCGGAGGCTTTGACGCCGACGACGCCCGAGAGGTCATCGGGATGCTCGAACCGCTCGGCGTGGACCTGGTCGAGCTGTCCGGCGGCAGCTACGAGAGTCCCGCGATGACCGGGCGCCCCGCCGACAACAGCACCCAGACCCGCGAGGCCTACTTCTTCGACCTGGCCAAGGACCTCGTCAAGACCAGTCCCATCCCGCTGATGCTCACCGGCGGCATCACGCGGCGTGTCACAGCGGAGAGAGTCCTCAACGGCGGCGTCGCGCTCGTAGGGATGGGCACCGCCCTCACTCTCACACCCGACCTTCCACAACGCTGGAAGAACCACCGCGAGGCCGACCGCCTGATGGAGCCCGTGACCTGGTCCGACAAGGCCCTCGCCTCGGCCGCCAGCATGGCCAGGGTCCGCCACCTGATGCGCCGCCTCGCCCAGGGCGGCAAGCCCAGGGCCGGCACCTCCCCGGCCTTCGCCCTGATCTCCGAACGCCGCAAGCAGCGACGGGCCCTGCGCCGCTACCGCGCCTGGCTGTCCAAGGGAGGGCGCGCCGCCGGGCAGTGAAGCAGGCCCTGTCGCGATGTCACCGAAAGGTGCCGGTGTCCCCAGCGGATCGGGGGCGCCGGCGCTTTTGCATCCGGGGCGCCGCTGCACGAGCCCAGACTGTCAGCCGCCTCTGACATGCCCCGCACCGTTTGAGGCTGTGTGCGGTAGGCGCACGTGTTCCCACCCTCACAAGCGGTGGTGCCGCCCGTCGGAGCAGACGAAGAGGGCGAGCCTGTCGTGTGGACAAGCCGCCCTCTTTTCATGGCGTGGCTCGATCGGGGCCACGGCTGTGTGCCCGTCGCTGTTCAGCGGACGCCGACTGCCTTCATGACCTTCAGCGCACCGGTCAGGAGCTTGGCCCAGGTCTCGGGCGAGATGCTGGTCGGCGGGTAGAAGCCCTGGACGCGCTGGTGGGCGACCGTCTGGGCTTCGGTGTACTTGAGGATGCCGTCGGCGCCGTGACGCCTGCCGAGTCCGGAGTCGCCCATGCCGCCCATGGGAGCGTCGATGCTTCCCCAGGCCGCGGCGAAGGCTTCGTTCACGTTGACGGTGCCGGCGTGGACGCGGGCGGCGACGGCCCGGCCGCGTGCGCCGTTGCCCGACCAGACGCTGGCGTTGAGGCCGTAGGCCGTGGCGTTGGCCCGTGCAACGGCCTCGTCGACGTCACGGTAGGAGTAGATGGAGACGACGGGGCCGAACGTCTCGTGGTCGTACACCGTCATGTCGGGGGTGACGTCGGTGAGGATGGTCGGCTCGTGGAACAGCGGCCCCAGATCGGGTCGTGCCTTGCCGCCGGCGAGGACGGTGGCGCCCTTGGAGACGGCGTCGCCGACGTGTTCGGTGACGGTCTTGAGCTGGGAGGGGGTGGTGAGGCTGCCCACATCGATGCTGTAGTCGTAGGCGGCGCCGATCTTGAGCTTCTTGGTGCGGGCGACGAACGCGGCGACGAACTTGTCGCGGATCGACTCGGCCACATAGAGGCGCTCGATGGACACGCACAGCTGCCCGGCGGAGGGGAAGCAGGCGTTGACGGCACCTTCGGCGGCCTTGTCGATGTCCGCGTCGTCCAGGACGATCATGGCGTTCTTGCCGCCGAGCTCCAGAGAGGCGCCGATGAGGCGCTTGCCGGCGTCGCTCGCGATCTGGCGGCCGGTGGCGGTGGAGCCGGTGAACATCATGTAGTTGGCGTTGTCCATCAGCGCGCCGCCGATGGAGCTGCCACGGCCGATCACCATCTGCCAGACATCGGCCGGAAGGCCCGCCTCGTACATGAGGTTCATGGACCACAGGGCGGTCAGCGCGGTCTGGGTGTCGGGCTTCTGCACGACGGCGTTGCCCGCCATGAGCGCCGCGATGGTGTCGCTGGCGGCCATGCTGAGCGGGTAGTTCCACGGCGAGATCACCGTGACGACGCCCTTGGGGTGACGCAGCTCGGTGGTGTGGGTGAGCAGCGGGATCGCGCCGCGGCGGCGCCTGGGGCTGAGGTACTTCTCGGCGTTGCGCGCGTAGTAGCGGGAGACGATGCCGATGTCGACGACCTCGAGGTAGGCGTCGCGGCGGGTCTTGCCGTTCTCGGCCTGCATCAGGTCCAGCGCCTCGTCCTGCCGTGCCAGGACGAGGTCGTGGTAACGCAGCAGGATCCGCTTGCGCTCCGCGATCGGCGTGGCCGCCCAGGACTTCTGCGCGATCCGTGCCCGCCCGAACGCGGCTTCGACGTCCTCAGGGGTGGAGACGGGGAAGTCAGCGAGGGGAACGCCGGTGTAGGGGGCGTTGGTGGTGACCCGTGCGGCATTCGGTGCGGCCGAGACCCGCGCGGTCAGTTTCGTGAGCAGGGCCGGGGTGATGGACGCGGGCAGACCCAGGCCGCGGGCGGCCTTGGTACGGCTGGCGTGGTCGGTGAGCATGGCAGGGACTCCTTGTCGCTTGCTGCTACTTGTTCCGGCTCTGGACCGAGGTGGGCACCGGCATGTGGAGGGCGGCCTGGCCTTCGGTCATGACGTCGAACTGGATGGTCCGCTTCGGCTTGAGCGACCGCAGGTCGTCGGACATGCGGCCCTCACCGAGCTGGAGGGTGATGCCGTTGGTGCTGCGCGTCGTGCCGGCGTTCAGCACGTTGGTCTGGTTCAGAGTGGAGTGCCAGGCGCCGTTGATCGTCGTGTACGAGGTGAGCAAGCTGACGCGCTCCCCGCTCGGGTAGGCCCTCTGGGTCGGGGTGTTCGCCAGGAGCGACAGGTCGACTCCGCCGGCGTCGTTGGCCACGCGGGCCGTCGTCCGGTGGTCGTTGATGTCCACGTCGAGCCCGGTGACCCACTTGGGGAAGCCGTAGCCGTCGTGGCCGCGGACCTGGGCGATGTCCGAATTCACGGGAAGGGACAGCACGTAGGAGTCGAGGTGTTCGTTCTTGAGGCCGGAGACGAGGTCGAAGAAGCCGAGCTTTCCGTGCCGGGCGGGCTTGACCGCGATGCCGACGGCCGCTTCGGTGTAGAAGTCGATGTCGCACACGTCGTAGCGGAAGAACATGACCGAGATCAGGCCGAGGCCGGGCACGATCTCCAGCGGCGAGAGCTCCTCGGGCAGACGGGCGCGGATGGCCCGGGACGGCGCAACCATGGTGAGCCGGGCGGTGGACATCGTGTAGTAGAAGTTCGGGGTGAGCGTGGAACCGATCGGAGAGTCGACCTTGATCTTGGGCAGCCGGCGGAAGAAGTCCACGCTGCTGACGCGGGGGTCGCGGGCGATCTCGTCGAGGTTCGGGTTCATCCGGTAGCGGTCGTACAGGCCGCCCTTCGGGACCGTGACCTCACGGCCGCCCAGGTTGACCTTGACGGCGTCCTTCTGTGCTGAAGACATGGCGGGGGTTCCTTCGCTAGTCATGTAAGCGGTGTACACATGACTATAGGGGCGCGATGTATGCACTGTCAACAATGGGGTGGGGGATTCTGCAGATGACTCTCGACGGTCGATGGCTTGGGCATTCCAGTGCCTGCGGTGCCGGGGTGTCCTGAGCGGGGAATGCCAGGGCTGTCGCACCCCTGCGGCGTTGCCTTGAGGTGCACGTGATGCGGGCGGGAGGGGCGGGCTCTGTGGTCGGAACAGGCCCAGATGGCCCACCGGTGCGCCGTCGGCTGGGGTTTGTGGTGAGAGTCCTGATCACGAGGTCGATCAGGGGAAGGCGATTCTGCTGCGGCTGTGCGAATGGATTAAGGCCGAGCAGCTGTCGAATCTGGGGACCTTGTATGCGCTCACGCAGGCTGCGGCGGAGTTCAACCTGCTGGCAGCCAGTTCGCGGCGGCCGGAAGCGGGATTTGAGACGGTTGCGCGCGAGTGGATCTGTGACGAGTTCTGTTTCGCCGCATCGGCATGCGGAATCACGGACGCAGATGCGAAGGAGCTGACCGCTGGCCGGGACTGGTGGACGACGACGGAGAGCCATCTCCGATCGAATTCGGCAGTGGCTGCACCAGGGTCGGTCGTCTCGTGGCGACCGGAGAGCTTGCCGTATCGCGTGGCGGCAGCGCGGTGCCTCTACTTGATCGCGGACGAGGATCGCAGAATCCGCAACATGACTGGAGCTTCCACGCTCAGGCCCGATCCCAGGACACCGGGCGGGGTCCTGTCCAACGGGGCCACTGAGAAGTCAGGACTCAACCGTTCGATCAACGCCGCCAAGGATGCAGTGCAGGGCAGGACGTGATCGCCGTGGACCTGCCTCGGAATGCGGGCACGTCGGGAAGGAGAACTGTTCCACGTGGGAGCAGTTTCACTGTGTCTCGTGTTGCCGTGCGCGCGGACACCGCGTGCGGCCTGAACGTCTTACGGGCCGGGCTGGTCCGTCGTGACGCCGATGGGGTATGGCGAGAAGCCCCCACCTGCAGGAGGGGAGGAGTCGGCGGACGATCTCGGCACGCTCGACACCTGGGAGTCCAGGCAGGCGACTACTCCGCCCGAAGCGTCGATGCGGGCCCAGGTTGGGGTGACCTGGCGGTCCTGATGATCCGCCGGAGAGCAGCTCCGCCGCCAGAAGGCCGCGATGGCAATGTGGCGTACGGACGCTCTCGTCCGTCCACGGCCTATTGGCCCTTCTGGAGCCGACGGAGCGCGGTGGAGAGGATGTTGGACCACACGGTGGCCACAGCTCCGGGCAGGACGGCCGGCTCGAGCGGGCCTTCTTCACCGTGCGTGTCGGAGACGGGCTCCGCCGTGGCGGTGGAACCTGGTTCCTCGTTGACACCCGGCCGCTGCTCCTCCGCATCCGGATCGAACGCGCCGTCATGATCTGGACGTACCGGCGCCGCATACGCAGATGCTCTCGGCGATGTGGCGCGGAGCCCCCCGAGGTGTGGGACGTCGCGCCAGTGCGGCACGGTGAGGCCGTCGGGTACATGCGCAGGACCCTCTGCTGCGGGATCTTCCGGATCGTCCCGGTCGTCGAGGTGGATCGGTTCCGCCATCTTCGCGCTCCCTCTGTCTGGGTGGGGCGATCTTTGGACGCCCCGTCTGTGCTTACGGGGTGCGCCTCGGGGCCCGGACGAAGCGCCGCACGCGGCAGTTGCCTCCTTGTCGCTTCCAGGGCAGCTGATGTCGTCCAGTCGGTCCTGCTGGCGCGCCGCCTGAAGCGGTCGGCAATGCGTACGTGGTGGAGCGGGCGTTCCTCGATTGACCTGTTCGCCGAGGATCTCGGCGTAGAGGAGACATGCTGGTACGGAAGGAGCCGATCGTCGGGGATCGGCAGGTAGGGGAAGCCGATGGCGCCTCGCGCGTGGCGGGGGCGGGCCACGCGT
>NZ_JBHJQI010000122.1:0-26540 GCF_042262805.1 Streptomyces sp. NPDC056361 | reverse complement strand
GACCCGCCCCGCGGGCCGGCCGGGGCGACGCCGTCACGAGTCGAGGATCGTCGTCAGGAACTCCCCGGTCCACGCCAGGAGTTCGCGGCCCACCACCGGCTTGCCGCCGATCTTGCCCGCCGTCGGGCGCGGGACGAGGATCTGGTGGACGGCCGGCTTGATGACCGTACGCGGGTGGAGGCGCTTGAGGCGCAGCTCCTGCGACTCGCGCAACTCCACCGGGGCGAAACGGATGTTGGAGCCCTGGAGGACGATCTCGCCGACGCCGCAGGAACGGGCCAGCATCCGCAGACCGGCCACCAGGAGCAGGTTCTCGACGGGCTCGGGCAGCTTGCCGTAGCGGTCGGTGAGCTCCTCCCGCACGGCCCTGATGTCCTCCTCCGAGTTGGCGGAGGCGATGGACCGGTAGGCCTGGAGGCGCAGCCGCTCCCCGGGGGCGTAGTCGTGCGGCATGTGGGCGTCCACCGGCAGCTCGATCTTGACCTCCAGCGGGGCCTCCTCCTCCACCCCGCCCTCCATCTGCGCCCGGTAGTCCGCGACCGCCTCGCCGACCATCCGCACGTACAGGTCGAAGCCGACGCCCGCGATGTGGCCCGACTGCTCGCCGCCGAGGAGGTTGCCCGCGCCGCGGATCTCCAGGTCCTTCATGGCCACGTACATGCCGGCGCCCATCTCGGTGTGCTGGGCGATCGTCGCGAGCCGCTCGTGCGCGGTCTCGGTCAGCGGCTTCTCCGGCGGGTACAGGAAGTACGCGTACCCGCGCTCGCGGCCACGGCCGACGCGGCCGCGCAGCTGGTGCAGCTGCGACAGGCCGAAGTTGTCGCCGCGCTCCACGATCAGGGTGTTGGCGTTGGAGATGTCGATGCCGGACTCCACGATCGTCGTGGACACGAGCACGTCGAACTTCTTCTCCCAGAAGTCCACCACGACCTGTTCGAGCGCCGACTCCGACATCTGGCCGTGCGCGGTCGCGATCCGCGCCTCGGGCACGATCTCCCGCAGGCGGGCCGCCGCCCGGTCGATCGAGTCGACCCGGTTGTGGATGTAGAAGACCTGGCCCTCGCGCAGGAGTTCACGGCGCACGGCCGCGCCGATCTGCTTCTCCTCGTACGGGCCGACGAAGGTCAGGACCGGGTGCCGCTCCTCCGGCGGGGTGGTGATCGTCGACATCTCGCGGATGCCGGTGACCGCCATCTCCAGCGTGCGGGGGATGGGGGTGGCCGACATGGTCAGCACGTCGACGTTGGCGCGGAGCTTCTTCAGCTGCTCCTTGTGCTCGACGCCGAAGCGCTGCTCCTCGTCGACGATGACCAGGCCCAGGTCCTTGAACTTCGTCTCCGACGAGAACAGGCGGTGGGTGCCGATGACGACGTCGACCGAGCCCTCCCTCAACCCCTCCAGGGTCGCCTTCGACTCGGTGTCGCTCTGGAAGCGGGACAGCGCCCGCACCTTCACCGGGAACTGCGAGTAGCGCTCGCTGAACGTGCCGAAGTGCTGCTGCACGAGCAGCGTCGTCGGCACGAGGACCGCGACCTGCTTGCCGTCCTGGACGGCCTTGAACGCCGCCCGCACCGCGATCTCCGTCTTGCCGTAGCCGACGTCACCGCAGATCAGACGGTCCATCGGAACCGTCTTCTCCATGTCCTCCTTCACCTCGGCGATGGTGGACAGCTGGTCGGGCGTCTCCGCGTACGGGAAGGCGTCCTCCAGCTCGCGCTGCCACGGCGTGTCCGCGCCGAAGGCGTGGCCGGGGGCCGCCATCCGGGCCGAGTACAGCTTGATCAGGTCGGCCGCGATCTCCTTGACGGCCTTCTTCGCCCGCTGCTTCGTCTTCGTCCAGTCCGCGCCGCCGAGCCGGTGCAGGGTCGGCGCCTCGCCGCCCACGTACTTGGTGACCTGCTCCAGCTGGTCCGTCGGGATGTAGAGCCGGTCGCCGGGCTGGCCGCGCTTCGCGGGCGCGTACTCGACGAGGAGGTACTCGCGGGTGGCGCCCTGGACCGTCCGCTGGACCATCTCCACGTACCGGCCGACACCGTGCTGCTCGTGCACGATGTAGTCGCCGACCTCCAGGGTCAGCGGGTCGATCGTCTTGCGGCGCTTGGCCGGCATCCGCTGGCCGTCCTTGCCGGCCGCCTTCTGGCCGGACAGGTCGGTCTCGGTGAGGACCGCGAGCTTGAGCACCGGGTCGACGAAGCCGTAGTCGATGGAGCCGGTCGACACGTGCACGACGGACGGCGAGATCTCCGCCAGGTCGGCGTCCAGACGGGCGGCGATGCCCTCGCCGCCGAGGACCTCGACCGTACGGGACGCGGGGCCGTGCGCCTCCGTCACGTAGACCGTGCGCCAGCCGTCGGCCAGCCAGCCCTTGGTGTCGGCGAGCGCGCGTGCGGTGTCGCCGCGGTACGACTCGGGGGCGTGCATGCCGAGCGTCAGGGTGTCCCCCGAGACGACCTCGTCCGCCGCGAACGGCGACACCGACCACCAGGCGACGTCCAGCTCCCGCGCCCGGTCCCGCACGTCCGCGATCCCCCACAGGGACGCCGCGTCCACGTCGATCGGCGCCTCGCCGCCGCCGGCGGTCGCCGCCCAGGACGCCTGCAGGAACTCCTGCGACGTCGCCACCAGGTCCGCCGCCCGGGTCCGCACCCGCTCGGGGTCGCAGACCACCGCCATGGCGCCCTTCGGCAGCACGTCGAGCAGCAGCTCCATGTCGTCGACGAGGACCGGGGCGAGGGACTCCATGCCCTCGACCGCGATGCCCTCCGCGATCTTGTCCAGCAGCTCGCCGAGCTCCGGGTGCGCCTCGGCCAACTCGCGGGCCCTGGCCCGCACGTCGTCCGTCAGGAGCAGCTCGCGGCAGGGCGGCGCCCACAGCCCGTGCTCGGCGACCTCCAGGGACCGCTGGTCGGCGACCTTGAAGTAGCGGATCTCCTCGACGTCGTCGCCCCAGAACTCGATCCGGAGCGGATGCTCCTCGGTCGGCGGGAAGACGTCCAGGATGCCGCCGCGCACGGCGAACTCGCCGCGCTTCTCGACCAGCTCCACCCGGGAGTACGCGGCCGCCGCCAGGCCCTCGACGATCTCGTTCAGATCCGCCGCCTGACCGCTGCGCAGCGCCACCGGCTCCAGGTCCCCCAGGCCCTTGACCTGCGGCTGGAGCACGGAGCGGATCGGTGCGACGACCACGCTGACCGGGCCGGCCGCCGGGTCGTCGTCCCGCGGGTGCGCCAGGCGGCGCAGGACGGCCAGGCGGCGGCCGACGGTGTCCGAGCGCGGCGAGAGCCGCTCGTGCGGCAGCGTCTCCCACGACGGGTACTCCACGACCGTGTCCGGGTCGAGCAGCGACCGCAGCGCGGCCGCCAGGTCCTCCGCCTCGCGGCCGGTCGCGGTCACCGCGAGCACCGGCCGCCCCGAGTCCCGGGCCAGCGCGGCCAGCGCGAACGGCCGCGCGGCGGCCGGACCGACCAGGTCCACGTGCGGACGGTTCCCGTCGGCGGCGGCCTTCACCGCCTCGGCGAGAGCCGCGTCCTTGACGACGACATCGAGCAGACCGTGCAGGCTCATGAAGGTGTCCATCCCGAGGGGTGCCGGAGGCGGGCAACGCGAACAGCCCGACACGTCGTACGGGCCGGGGTGTCCAGCGTACGACGGTGCACCGACAGCCGCTTCCGAAAACACGGGCGGCCCCGGTGGAGCTCCACCGGGGCCGTACCGCTGCGGGGCGCGGCCGCTACTCGCTCGCGATCGCGTTCAGGACGTTCATCCGGCCGGCCCGGAAGGCCGGCACCAGGGCCGCGAAGAGGCCCACGAAGGCCGAGCCCACGAACACCGTGAGGATGGTCGGCCACGGGATGTCCAGGACCCCCAGGCCCTCCAGGGCGAGGAGCTTCTGGGCTGCCGTGCCCCAGCCCATGCCCAGACCGAGGCCGAGGAGGGCGCCGAAGAGGGCGATGACCACGGACTCCAGCCGGATCATGCGGCGCAGCTGGCGGCGGGAGAGGCCGATGGCCCGCATGAGGCCGATCTCGCGGGTCCGCTCCACCACCGACAGGGCGAGGGTGTTCACGACGCCGAGGACGGCGACGACGATCGCCAGGGCGAGGAGCCCGTACACGATGTTGAGCAGCTGCCCGACCTGGTCCTTGAGGTCCTCCTTGTAGTCGGCCTGGTTGCTCGCCTTGTACTGCGGGTAGGCCGCGAGCGCGTCCTTGACCGCCTGGTAGGCCTGGGTCTCCTGGCCGTCCTTCGCGCTGGCCAGCAGGAGCAGGCTGTGCGGCATCCGGTCGGCGGGGACGTACTCGGCGAGCGTGGCGACGTTCACGTACATCGCCCCCTTGTCGACCTGGCCGGTGTCCGCGGTGATCGCCGCGACCTTCAGCTTCGCCGTCTCGCCGCCCTTGAACGCGACGGTCAGGACGTCGCCGACCTTCACCCCGTGCTCGGTCGCGTAGTCGCTGCCGACGGACATCGCGCCCTTGCCGTAGGCGTCCGCCAGCGTGCCGGCGGTGGTCTCGCGGCGCAGGTCCTTCATGTACGTCGGGTCGGTGGCGGCCATGTCGGCCGTCGAGACCTTGCCGCGCGGGTCGGTGACCTTGGCGTCGACCCACCGGTACTCGGTCACGTGGTCCAGGCCCGGGACCTTCTCCAGGGCCTGCTGCGCCTGCGGCACGATCGGCTGCCCGGTGCCGGACTGCACGATGAAGTCGGCGCCGACGGACCGGTCCAGCTCCTCGGTGGCCGAGGCCACCATCGACGAGCCGACCACCGACAGGCAGGCGACCAGCGCGAGGCCGATCATCAGGGCGGCGCCCGTGGCACCGGTGCGCCGCGGGTTGCGCAGCGCGTTGCGCTCGGCCATCCGGCCGACCGGGCCGAAGACCCGCAGGACGACGACGCCGAGGACCCGGACCACACCGCCCGCGAGGAGCGGGCCGACGACGACGAAGCCCAGCAGCGACAGGACCACGCCGAGACCGAGCCACAGGGAGCCCGGACCGGCCTCCGCGGCGCGGGTCGCCGTCCACAGCGCCGCCGCTCCGGCCGCCGTGAGGGCGAGCCCGAGCCCGCCCCGCACCCAGCCGGCCTTCCCGTCGGCGGGAGTGCCCGCGTCGCGGAGGGCCGCCATCGGGGAGACCTTGCCGGCCCGGCGGGCCGGGATGTACGCGGCGAGGACGGTGACGACGATGCCGAGGACCAGGCCCACGACCGGGGTCGTCCACTTCACGGTGAGGTCGCGGGTGGAGAGTTCCATGCCCACCGCGGACATCAGCTTCATCAGACCGACGGCGAGGCCGATGCCCGCCGCCACGCCGGCGACCGAGCCGACGACGCCGAGCAGCACCGCCTCGACGAGGACGGAACGGTTCACCTGCCGGCGGCTCGACCCGATGGCCCGCATCAGGCCGATCTCGCGGGTGCGCTGGGCGACCAGCATCGAGAAGGTGTTGACGATGAGGAAGATGCCGACGAGGAAGGCGATCCCGGCGAAGCCGAGCATCGCGTACTTCATGACGTCGAGGAAGCCGGCGACGTCCTCGCGGCCCGCGTCGGCGGTCTCGGCGGCGGTCTGCAGCTTGTAGCCGTCGCCGATCGCGGCGGCGATGTCCGCCTTGAGGGCCTCGTCCTCGACGCCCGGCTTCGCGTCGGCCGTGATCTGGGTGAACAGGCCTTCCTTGCCGAGCAGTTCACGCTGCGCGGTGGCCGTGTCGAAGTAGACGACGGTGGCACCCGGGTTGGTGACCTTGAAGTCGACGATCCCGGAGATCTTCGCGGTGAAGTCGCCGGTCACGGCGATGGTCCGCAGCGTGTCGCCGATCTTCAGGTGGTGCTTCTCGGCGGTCGCGCCGTCGACGACCACGTCGGTCGGGCCGCGCGGCTCGTGACCGGAGACCAGCTCGACCGAACGCAGTTCGTTGGGCGTCCAGTTGACGGCGATGGTCGGCGCGCCGCCGGTCGGACCGACGTTCTTGTTCTTCCCGTCGACGACCGTGACGCTGGTGGACGCGACCGAGCCCTGCGCGGCCTGCACGCCCTCCGCCTTCCGCACCTGCTCGACGAGCGAGGCGGGCAGGGCCTCCGGGCGGCCGGTCTGCGGGGTCTCGTCGTTGCCCGCCGCGTTCTTCGGGCTGACGGTGACGTCGGACGCGGTCACCGCGAAGAGCTTGTCGAACGTCGTGTTCATCGTGTCCGAGAAGACCAGCGTGCCGCTGACGAACGCGACGGAGAGCAGCACGGCGACGGCCGAGAGCGCCATCCGGCCCTTGTGCGCGAAGAAGTTGCGCAGCGAGGTCTTGAGGACGCTCATGACGTCCGCCCGCGCGCGTCGAAGTCCTTCATCCGGTCGAGCACGGCGTCGGCCGTCGGCCGCTCCATCTCGTCCACGATCCGCCCGTCCGCCAGGTACAGCACCCGGTCCGCGTACGAGGCGGCCACCGGGTCGTGCGTCACCATGACGATCGTCTGCCCCAGCTCGTCCACCGACGTCCGCAGGAAGCCGAGCACCTCGGCGCCCGCCCGCGAGTCCAGGTTTCCGGTCGGCTCGTCACCGAAGATGATCTCCGGCCTGGCCGCGAGCGCCCGGGCCACCGCGACCCGCTGCTGCTGGCCGCCGGACAGCTCGTTCGGCCGGTGCTTCAGCCGGTCGGACAGGCCCACCGTGTCCACCACGCGCCGCAGCCACTCCGCGTCCGGCTTGCGCCCCGCGATGTCCATCGGCAGCGTGATGTTCTCGATCGCGCTCAGCGTCGGCAGCAGGTTGAACGCCTGGAAGATGAACCCGATCCGGTCTCTCCGCAGCTGCGTCAGCTTCTTGTCCTTCAGGCCGGTGATCTCCGTCTCGTCGAGGAAGATCTGCCCGCCGGTCACGGTGTCGAGCCCCGCGAGGCAGTGCATCAGCGTCGACTTCCCCGACCCCGACGGCCCCATGATCGCGGTGAACTGCCCGCGCGCGATGTCCACGTCCACCGAGTCCAGCGCCACGACCCGGGTCTCCCCCGAGCCGTACGCCTTCACGACCTGTCGCGCCCGCGCAGCGACGGCCGTACGCCCTCCAGTACCCCCGTGCCTGGGGATGGTCACAGCCGAAGTCACGGTTCTCTCCCTTGAAGCAGTGCCTTGGTTTGTAAGTTCAAGTTAAGAACCCCCACCCCCGCTCCACCTCCTCCGCCGGTACGAACCACCCCTGCCCCGTATGGGGGAGGGCCCCCTAGGGGTTCTCCTCCTTCGTCGGGACCTCGGTATGACAGACCTCCGAGAAACAGGCAGACGTTCGAGTCATCGCCTGTTGTGATGCACATGTGCGATAGCGGCACGTGTGTACGGAGACGGGTGCCAGGGTGGGCGCATGGAGCTCACGGCGACCGAACCGACGCTGCGGACGATCGAACCGCCGCACGTGGCCCCGAGGCCTTCAGGGGTGGCCGTTCGCACGCGGCTCAAGGGCCTCACCTCTGAGGACGAGAAGGTCCTTCGGTCGGTAGGCGCGCATCTGGGGTCGCTCGCGGCGAGGGACCTCAAGATCCGTTGCGCCGAGGGACCGGGGTACTCCAAGGACACCTGGGCCGCCCGGAAGCGGGACCTCACCCCCGCCTCGTCATCCCGCTGGGCAGGCGCGATCACCAAGGCCACGCACGAGCAGTGGGCATTGTCCCGGCGCTGCCAGGCAGCGCACGCCCGGACCCTGGAGGCAAGGGTCCGGACGCTCCGGCACCGCCTGGCACTGCCGATCGGCACCCCAGGAACGAAAGCGACCCCGGGTGGATACCGCACCCGGCGGGAGTGGCATGCGAAATCACGGCGCCTCCAGGTGCTCGAAGGCCGGTTGGCCGCGACACGGGCCGACCGGGATGCCGGTGTCGTACGTGTGGTGCGCGGCGGTACGCGACTGATAAGGATGCGGCACAACCTCGATGCCGTCGGCATCGGCGAGGCCGAATGGCGCGACCGCTGGGAGGCCGCGCGCTGGCTCCTGTCAGCCGACGGCGAGTCGGGGAAGCGGTTCGGCAACGAGACGATCCGTGTCAGCCCGGACGGGGAGGTGACGATCAAGCTCCCGACCCCTCTCACACGTCTGGCGAACGCTGCACACGGCCGATACGCCCTCGTCTCGCGCCTGCGGTTCTCGCACAGGGGAGGAGAGTGGGTCGAGCGAGTCCAGACGAACAGAGCGGTCGCCTACCGCATCCACTACGACGTGCAGCGCGGGCGCTGGTACCTGACGGCGTCGTGGCAGATCCCCCCGACTCCCGCTCTCCCCCTGGCCACCGCACTCGGCGGCGGCGTCATCGGCGTGGACATGAACGCCGACCACCTCGCCGCCTGGCGCCTCGACACCCACGGCAACCCGACCGGCAACCCCCGCCGTTTCCCCTACGACCTGACCGGGTCGACCCCACACCGCGACGCCCAGGTCCGCCATGCCCTCACCCGCCTCCTCCGCTGGGCACAGACCCAAGGCGTCCGCGCGATCGCGGTCGAGGACCTCGACTTCACCGCGGACAAAACCCGCGAGAAACACGGCGCCAAACGTCGGTTCCGGCAGCTCGTCTCGGGCATGCCCACCGGCAGACTCAGGTCCCGACTCACCTCGATGGCCAGCGCCTTCGGCATCACGGTCGTCGCCGTCGACCCCGCCTACACCAGCAGGTGGGGTGCCGAGCACTGGCAGCAGCCCCTGAGAAGCAAGGCCCGCAAGACCACTCGTCACGACGCTGCCGCCGTGGCGATCGGAAGACGCGCCCAAGGGCACCCGATCCGGCGACGGACGGCACCGCCCCCGCAGCACCGGATCGATGGTGCGGGGCATCGGACCGTCCAGGCCGGACCGGGCACCCTCGGGCGCGAGGAAACCCGCCGCCGCGTTCCCGGACCACGGACACGATCCGTGCCGCCCGGACGCGGACCGAAAGCAGGCGACCAGCGTCCCCAGAACCGTTCGGGGCACGCGGCTGAATGCGAGTCCGCGAATGGGCTCGAATCAGATTCAGCCTCCAGGAACGGTTCCTCCACCCTGGGTGCGAGTGAGACCCTGTCTCCGATCATTTAGGTGTACGAAGAAAGGAATGGTGGCGCGGTGACGGAGCCGTCGACGACCCGGGCCGGGGCCGATCCGGCGCCCGCGCCCTCCTCCCCGTCCCCCTCCCCCGCGCGCCGGGGGCCCGTCGTGGCGGCGCTGATGATCACGATGGGGTTGGCGGCGATCGACGGGACGATCGTGTCGACGGCGGTGCCGCAGATCGTGGGAGACCTCGGTGGACTGGCCGTCTTCTCGTGGCTGTTCTCCGGGTACCTGCTGGCGGTGACCGTGACGCTGCCGGTGTACGGGAAGCTGAGCGACACCTTCGGGCGGAAGCCGGTGCTGATCGCCGGAGTCGTGCTGTTCGTCGTCGGGTCGCTGCTGTGCGCGGCCGCGTGGAACATGGCGTCGCTGATCGCGTTCCGGGTGGTGCAGGGCTTCGGCGGAGGCGCGCTCCAGGGGACGATCCAGACGATCGCGGCGGATCTGTACCCGCTGAAGGAGCGCCCGAAGATCCAGGCGAAGCTGTCCTCCGTGTGGGCCGCGTCGTCCGTCGCGGGACCGGCGGCGGGCGGGCTCCTCGCCGGGTACGCGGACTGGCGCTGGATCTTCCTCATCAACCTGCCGGTGGGGCTGCTGGCCCTCTGGCTGATCGGCCGCCACCTCGTCGAGCCGGCCCGTGCCGCCGCCCGGGAGCGGGTGCGGATCGACTGGGCGGGGGCGCTCGCCGTCTTCGCCACCGGGGCGCTGCTGCTCACCGCGCTGGTCCAGGGCGGTGTCGCGTGGCCCTGGCTGTCCGCGCCCTCACTCGCGCTCCTCGGGGGAGCCGTCGTCCTCGCCGGTGTGACCGTCGCCGTCGAGCGGCGGGCCGCCGAGCCGATCATTCCCGGCTGGGTGTGGCGGCGGCGCACGATATCCGCCGTCAACCTGGCCCTCGGCGCCTTGGGCCTGCTCATGGTGGCCCCGACCGTGTTCCTGCCCACGTACGCCCAGTCCGTGCTGGGGCTCGGGCCGATCGCCGCCGGGTTCGTCCTGTCCGTGATGACGCTGAGCTGGCCGGTCTCCGCCGCGTTCTCGAACCGCGTCTACAGCCGGATCGGTTTCCGTCTCACCGCGATCCTCGGGATCTCCTGCGCCCTGCTCGTCCTGCTCGCCTTCCCCCTCCTGCCGTTCCCCGGCGAGCCGTGGCAGCCTGCCCTCCTGATGCTGCTGCTCGGCGCGGCGCTCGGCCTGTTCCAGCTCCCGCTGATCGTCGGCGTCCAGTCGACCGTGCCCTACGAGGAGCGCGGCACGACCACCGCTTCCGTCCTCTTCTGCCGTCAGGTCGGCCAGAGCGTCGGGGCCGCGGTCTTCGGCGCGCTCGCCAACTCCGTCCTGGCCTCCCGCCTCGGCGGCACCGGCGATCTCGACACCCTCGCCCGCGCCCTCGCCGCTCCCGCCTCGCTCACCGCCGAGGCCACCGACCACCTGCGCCGGGCGGTCGACGCCGCCGTCGACTACGTGTACGTCGGCGCCGCCGGTGCCGCCGCCCTCGCCCTCCTCGTCCTCCTCACCCTGGCGCCGCGCCGCTTCCCGGTCCTGGCGGAGGAGGGGGAGCGGCGCGGCGCGGAGTGAGGGTCGGGGTCCGTCAGAACGCCGCGTCGATCCAGTTGCCCGGCTCGACCAGGTCGTTGCGCACCGCGCCCTTGAAGGGCGCCCGCCAGTCCCCCGTACCCGCGTAGAGGTACGAGCTTCCGTTCACCCCGAGCAGGTCCGGACGCCCGTCGCCGTTGGCGTCGCCGATGCCGACGACGTCGGTGTACGCGTTCCAGCCGCCGCCCAGCCTGACCCGCGGCGCGAACGTGCCGTCGCCGAGGCCGAGGTACATCCAGAGGACACCGGCCTTGTCCCGGGCGACGAGGTCGCCGGCGGGCGCACCGGCGAGGTTGCCGGTCGCGGTGATCTGGTTGTAGATCCCCCAGCCGGTGCCGATCCTCTTCCGCGCGGAGAGCGGGGTGTTGGCGTTCCCGGTGCCGGGGTAGAGCCACAGCCCGCCGGACCTGTCCGTCGCCAGGAGGTCGGGCTTCCCGTCGTTCGTCAGGTCGCTGCCGCCGGCCACCTGGTCGTAGACCTGCCAGCCGGTGCCGATCCTCGTGCGCCCCGAGAACGGCTTCTCGCCGACGCCCGTGCCCTGGTAGAGCCAGAGCGCCCCGCTCTTGTCGCGGGCGATCGTGTCGGCCACGGGCGTGCCCGCGATGTTCCCGACGGACTCCATCCGGTCGTACACCTGCCAGCCGGTCCCGACCGGCAGTCCTCCCGTGGCCTTCACGTTGTCGCCCGCCTGCGTCCGCATCGAGCCGACGCGCCGCAGTTCGCCGTCCCCCCAGCGGACGAACAGGTCCGGGGTGCCGTCGTCGTTGTAGTCGTGCGCGCCCGCGGGCCGGGTCACCGTGAAGCGGCCGGTGGCCTTCAGCTCCGGGCCGATGCCCTCGTCCGGACGCGCGGTGAGCTGCCACTCGTACTCGCCGTTGGGGGCCGTCCCGAGGTCCGGGCCCTCCGGGCTCTTTCCGTCCCAGTGCCAGGTGATCCGGCGCGGGGTTCCGGGGGTGACGCCGTACGGGACGGACCACCCGTCGTACACCGTCCTGCGGCTGCGCACGTGGGTCAGGGTCAGCCATACGCGGCTGTCCGCCCGGGACAGGTCCCAGCTGAAGTCGACCCCGCGCTCGGCCTGGTCGCCGGTGAGCTCCTTCGGGGTGTCGGAGCCGGTGAGGGTCACGACGGTCGACTGTCCGGTGGACGCGACCCGTTCCACGTCCGGTCGGCCGCCGTCGGCGCGCGGCGAGATCCGGTAGAGGCCCTCGCCCTGCTCGGGGGTGCCACCGCGCACCAGGAGACTGCCGCCGGGACCGGCGACGGCGGAGGAGAACGCGGTGAGGAGGACGACCTTCTCACCGGTCTCGATCGACTGGACGGTGAACGCCCGCTTGGTGGGGTTCGACGCGCCGTCGAGGTAGGTGGACTCGCTGATGTGGACCTTCTGGCCGGTCGCCAGCCAGCCGCCGACCAGGTAGAGCGGGTCGGAGACGTCGCCTTCGGTGTCCGGGATCCACTTCCGCGTGGTGGTGCCGCGCTTGAGCGCGACGATCCCGTCGTCCCCCAGCCGCGCCTCGCGCCAGGCCACGTGCGTCGCGGAGACCGCGCCGTCCCAGGCCCACTGGTCCCTTTCCTGGACGTGCCAGGAGTCCGCTCCCGTGGCGAGATCGACGAGGATCTTGGCGGAGCCCCGCCAGTCGCCGATCGCGCAGTCGTAGAGCGCGGAGCCGGTGTCGGTCCAGCCGTCGTCGTAGGGCGCGTCGCAATCGACGTCGGGCCCTCCGACCAGCTTGCGGAGCTTCGGCGTGCCTCCGGCGAGCAGAGCGGCGTCGAGCGTGACGGCGTACTGCACCCCGTGGCCGTTCTCGTTCCGCGCGAGGAGGAGGTCGTCACCGGCGAAGCCCGCGTAGAAGTAGCCGTCGCCGAGCGCGTCGAGATCCAGCTTCACCGGCACGGCGGCCGCGGCGGGTGTCGACAGGTCGTGGACCCACATCACCCGGCTGACGGCCGCGTCGGACCGGTCGACGCTGACGACCAGGTCCGAGCCGCCGCCGGCGGCGAAGGTGCCGGGCAGGACGATCGACGAGCCGTCCTCGTACCAGGTCCAGCGGAACTCGGGCGCCTTGCCGCGGGTCTTCGACAGGAAGCCGCTCGGTCCCGCGCCGGCGACGTCCGCGTCGAGCGGGAACGCCACGGTGGTCCGCTGCGGGTCCTCCTGCTCGGCGACCGGCGCGGCGGTGGCCGGGAGCGTGGTGAGCGTGCCGCCCGTGGCGGCGAGGACGATGGTGACGGCGGCGGCCGCGAGACGACGGCCGCGGGTGTGTGCGTGATGCATGTACGGGTTCCCTCCCCTGGAAAGAGGAGGTTAACGGGCTCTACGGTCCCCCTCCCGCCGCCCCGGCACCTCGGCAAGACACCCCCTTAGGCGGGCGGGCGCGGGATCGTCAGGCAGAAGGGGTGGCCCGCCGGGTCGAGGACGACCCGCCACAGGTCCGGGCGGGGCTGGACGTCCGGGACGGTGGCGCCCCACTCCACGAGGCGGGCCGCCGCCTCGTCCAGGTCGTCGACGTCGAAGTCGAGGTGCAGCTGCTGCGGGACGTCCTGGCCCGGCCAGGTCGGCGGACGGTAGCCGTCGACGCGCTGGAAGCCGAGGAAGAGGCCGTCGGCGCCGCGGAGGCCGGCGAAGTCGTCGTCGGAGCGGTCGGCGAGGGGGAGGCCGGTGGCCCGGTGGTAGAAGGTGGCGAGGGCCATGGGGTCGGCGCAGTCGAGGGTGACGGCCGTCAGCTTCATGAACATGGTCGGGGAGCCTACGGGGTGGGCTCGGGGCCTTCCGAGTCCGTCAAGTCGTCGCCGTCGTCGGCCTGTTCCTCGCCGGAGGCGGTGGGGCGTCCGGTGAGGGCGGCGAGGGAGTTGCGGATGTGTTCCATGTGGGAGTGGATCTCGTCGCGGGCCTCGTCGTGTTCGCGGAGGACGCGGTCGGTCTCGCGGTCGACGCGCTCGGCCTTCATGCGGGCTTCGGCGAGGAGCTCCTCCGCGCGGGCTTCGGCGTCCTCCTGGCCGTGGCGGGCCTGCTCCTCGGTCTCGGCGAGCGCGCGCTGGGCCTCGGCGAGCCGTGCTTCGGCGGCGGTGACGAGTGCGTCGTGGCGGGCGTCGAGGTCGGCGGCCCGGGCTTCGGCCTCGCGGTCGGCGTCGTCGCGTACGGCGGCCTGCTCGGTGCGCTGGGCGGCGAGGAGTTCGGTGGTGCGGCGCCGGGTCTCCTCGAAGGCCTCGCGGGCCGCGGCGCGCTGCTCGCCGGTGTCGCGGTGGGCGTCGGCCGCCAGTTCGGCGGCCTGTTCGCGGGCGGTGTCCAGGGTCGCCCGGGCGGCGGTCTCGGCGGCGGTGCGGACGCCTTCGGCGTGGGCGCGGGCCGCGTCGGCGGCCTCCTCGCCGGCGGCCTCGGCGGCTTCCGCGAGGGCCTGGGCGTCGGCTTCGGCGGCGCGGACGAGGGCCTCGTCCTCCTGCTCGGCCATCTCCAGGATCGCGCGGGCCCTGTCGCCGAGGGACTCGTAGCGCTGGGGTGCGAGGGCCTCGACGGCGGCGCGCAGCCGGGCGGCCTCGGCCTCCGTCTCCTTGGCGAGTACGGTGAGCCGCGCCGCGCGCTCCCAGGCGCCGTCGCGTTCCTCGGAGAGTGCGGCGACGTACCGGTCGACCTGTTCGGGTCGGTATCCCCGGCCTCGTCCGACAGCGAATCCCATCCCTGACGCCCCTTCCCGTATGGCCTCAAACGTCAAGGATGCGCCATCAGAACGGACAAAAGGCGCCGAACGTGCATGCACGTCGAGCGCCTTTCGTCACATTCCGCCTGCCGGTGTGGCTACAGGAGGCCGTCCCACATCTGCTCCAGGAGCACCGACCACCAGTTCTCCGGGGACGACAGCGCCTGCGGGTCGAGCATCGCCAACTGCGCCTGGAAGTCGACGGTCCAGCGGCCCGCCTGCTCGGGGTTGAGCCCGAAGCGCAGCCGCCACATGCGGCCGAGCAGCGCGAGGGAGCGCGTGAACTCGGGCAGCCCGGTGTTCACGAACTGCGGCGGCACCGGCTGCCCGCCGGGACCGGCCTCCACCGGCACCGCCACGATGTGCGCGGTGCCGTACTGGACGCAGATCGCCCGCCCGAAGTCCGAACCGAGCACCAGGTACGAGCCGGCGTCCGTCGCGGCCTGCACCTGTCGCTGCGCCGCGAGCTCCGCGAGCGTCGGCACCACCGGCACGGCCGGCTGCGCCCAGAAGAACGGGCCGAAGTCGGCGGGCAGGCCCGCCCACACCAGCGTCCGCGCCACCAGCTCCGGCACGCCCTGCCGGGACACCGCGCGCTGGTCGAAGCGGAGGATGCCGGGACCGAACGCCCCGGCCAGCTCCTGCGCGATGCCCTCCGGCGGGATCGGCGGCGCCGGCTGCACCTGCGGCAGCGGCGCCCGCACCGGCGCGGGCCGCGCCGGGCCGTCCGCGACCTGGTGCAACTCGCCCTGGTGGGTGAGGAGTTGCCGCATGCCCTGCTGCCGTCCCGCGTGGTCGCGGCCGTACGGGGCGATGCTGGTGATCCGCGCCTGCGGCCACGTCTCCCGGATCATCCGCGCGCAGTAACCGCCCGGCAGCTCGCAGGACTCCAGCTCCGTGTGCAGTTCGAGCACCTGCTGCGGCGGCACGTTCATCGCGCGCAGCTCGTGCAGGATCTGCCACTCGGGGTGCGGGGTGCCCGGCGCCGAACGCCGGATGATCTGCGCCTCGGAACCGTCGGGCGCCCGGTACCGCAGCACCGCCTGGTAGCCCGGACCCACCGTCGGCTGCCCCGTCGGCTGCGGATAGCCGTACGCGGGCGGTACGGGACCGGCCGCGGGCGGCGGCGTGTGCCCGCCGTGCACCGGCGGCGCCGGGGCGGGCGGGGGCGGCGGGGCCCCCGGACCGGCCGGACCGGGGTGCGCCAGCATCGTCGCGGCGTGCGCGATGCCGCCCGGCGGCGTGCCGGGCACGCCCGGCGGCGGCGGGGGCGGCGGGGGCGCGCCGGGACCGCCCTGGTTCGGGTGCGCCAGCATCGTCGCGGCGTGGTGCACCGGCTGCGGGGGCGTCGGCGGACCGGGCGGGGCCGGCGCCGCCGGCGGGCCGGGCGGGCCGGGCTGCGCGGGCGGCTTGAGGCCCTCGGGGCCGAGCTGCGACACCAGCTGCGTGGGGATGTACGCCCCCGCACCCGACGATCCTCCCGGCACACCGGGCGCCCCCGGCGGCGGAGGCGGCGTCGGGCCGCGACCGGCCTTCGGCGGCACCGTCGCCTTGCTGGTCGCGGCGTCCGCGATGTCCCCCGCGCCCGGCGCCGAGGGTGCGGGCGGCGGAGGCAGCGGCGCCCCGGGGCCGGCCTGCGCGGGCACCGGCGCGGCCGGCGCCGGGGCCGGCGGTGCGTGGGGGTTCGCCGGAGCGGCGTCCGGCCGCGGCGCGGCCGGGTCGAGACGGGGAGCCACGGCGGTCGGCGGCAGCGCGCTGCCGCCCTTCATCAGCGCGGTCGGCGCGTCGGCACCCACCGCGTGCGGCGGGGCGTCCTCGTCGTCCGTGCCGGACAACGGCGGCGCGAACACGGTCGCCGGCAGCGGCACCGCACCGTCCGCACCCCCTGAACTCGCGTTCGCGTCCACCCACGGGCTACTGGCCGACGGCGGAGCCGGAGGCGCGACGGGCGCGGCGACGGGCGCGGGCGCCGGAGCGGGAACGGGCGCGGGCGGAGCCGGAGGCGCGACGGGCGCGTCCTGAACCGCGGGGGCCGCGGGGGCCGCGGGAGCAACCGGTGCCGCGGGGGCCGCGGGAGCAACCGGTGCCGCGGGCGCGGCCGCCGGCACCCCGTCCATCGCCGTCGGCTCGTACGCGGGACCGGACTCGCCGGCGCCGGCTCCGGAAGCGACGCCGACTCCGATCCCGACCCCTTCGCTCGCGTCCACTCCCGACAGCGCCACCGAAGCCGAAGGCACCGCGTCCCCGGCGCCCACCGCCTCCGAGGAGTCGTCCGCAGGGGTCGACGAACCGCCGCTCTCCTGCGAGGCGTTCGGTCCGTTCGGGAGGCCGATCTTGTCGGCCGCGTCCTGGAGCCACTCGGGCGGGCTCAGCAGGAACGACGTCTGGTTGAGGTCGATACGGGCCGCGGGCACGGCCGCCTGGGCCGGAACGTCGTCGGCGGAGCCGTACTCCTCCTCGTACCGGCGGATCACCTCGCCCACCGGCAGTCCGGGCCACAGCGTCGCCTCGCCGCTGTCCCGGGCGATCACGAGCCGCTGGCGGCCGCCGTCGGACGTGGGGCCGCCCTCGCGGTCCTCCGCCCACACGACGAAGCCCAGCTCGAACTCCCGCACCCGCACCTCGCGGTGCTGGTAGGACGGCAGTTCGCCGTTGATCCACTCCTCGGCGCGCTCCTGCGCCTGCGCGAACGTCACCACAGCCAGCTCACTCCCCTACCGGGACCACGGGCACGGCACGCGCGAAGCCGCCGTCCACCATCAGGTTCGCCACCGTCTCCAGCTCCGGCGGATTGCCCGCGAGCCGCTGGAGGAACGCGTCGAAGTCCGCGCCGCAGGGCAGCAGGAGCCGCTCCACGCGCTCGGCCACGGACCAGCCGGCCGCCACCTCGCCGGAGTCCCGCGCGTCGTCGTACGCGCAGAACCACACCGAACCGACCCCCTGGCCGCGCACCTTCACCGCGATCAGACCGCCCTGGACGAAGGCGACGCCCAGGTAGTCCTTGGTCAGGTGGTCGCGCAGGCACTTGTTGACGTAGACGAGGTCGTTGACGCCCGCCTCCTCGCGCACCGTGAAGAACGGCTGGTCGACGAGGAGCCCCAGCTCCGCGTCGAGCGCCGCGCCCACCGGGGCGCACCCGCCGGCCGCCTTCAGGAAGGAGCGGTACGCCCCCGGCAGCCGGTAGCCGAGGTCCTCCTCGACGCCCTGGAGCTGCTGCTCCGACACCGACACCAGGCCCTTCGGCAGCCCGAAGTGCGCCGGCCGGGTCTCCTGCAGCGGCCGCGTGCCGCGCTTCGACTGGTCGACGGCGGCCGTCGCCACCCCGCCGTGGTGGCGCAGCAGCGCCTTCACCTCGACCGGCACCAGCTCCATGCGGCGGCTGCGCGCCACGTGGTGCCAGGTCCAGCCGTGCGGCGTCGCGACCGACGGGATGGTGTCCCACAGCTCGTGGCCGGTCGCGGCCATCGCCGCGTTCGCCGACACGTAGTCCGTGAGCCGCAGCTCGTCGACGCCGAAGCCCTCCGGCGGGTCGGCGATCTCCGCCGCCGCGCGCGCGTACGGCGAGAAGTCCGGGTGACCGTGCTCGTCGACCCGTACCCCTCGGGGGTGACGGGAGGCACGGACCGGGTCCGGGAAGTGCACGACCTGCCCGGCGTAGGCCGCGTTCGGTGGCGCGGTGTGCCCGAGCCGACTCGTCATGGCGGTTGCCCCCTGCATGGCGTCGCTGACTGCTACTACCGACTGATCCCGCACAGCCTATGCGCTGCCACAAGACCCGTAACGGCCCCCGCCCGACGGTGACCAAGTGTCACGACGCCATGACAGTCACACCATGATTCCGACACACCGAAAGCGCGTTTCGGCGCCCCAGCTT
Organism: Streptomyces sp. NPDC056361; assembly: GCF_042262805.1. Classification (NCBI taxonomy): domain Bacteria; kingdom Bacillati; phylum Actinomycetota; class Actinomycetes; order Kitasatosporales; family Streptomycetaceae; genus Streptomyces; species Streptomyces sp. NPDC056361. Next base: position 8,323 of record NZ_JBHJQI010000122.1, on the reverse strand, counting down.
CCCCATATGGCTCCCTATTTGGCAGGCTGTCCACGCAACTCGGGGGATTGCAGGAGGGGAAGACCAGCACCATGCACACAGCAACAACGCCCACACAGGGTGACCCACGCCTCAACTGGAGCAGCAGTGCCGAGGCCACACGCGCACCGTTACTGCGTCACCGCCGCGACGGAATCCTCCCCACCGTGGGCGCCGCCCTCTCCGTCCGCGGTGAGACCCTCACGTGCACCGCGGGCCGCGGCGACCGGCCGCCCGTCCTGCACGCCCTCGTCCAGGACTTCCTGGACACCCTGACGAGCAGCCAGCGGGAACGCTTCACCGGCCGATGTCCGGAGGCGATCCTGATCTCCCGGCACCTCACCGCCACCGAGAGCGCCCGCTCCAAGCGCGCCCAGCGCAAGGCGCTCACCCATGGCGAGGCCCGCCGCTCGCTGAAGGCGGCCAAGCTCACCGCCCGGCGCATCAGGGAGGACGGCGACCCGCTCCACGGCAGTTACGCCGCGCCCTGCCGTTCCTGTACGGCGATGCTCGCCCACTTCGGCGTCCGCGCCGTCGACCCCACCACGCCTGTCGAGAACGGCTGACCGCCTCCATGCCCGACCACCTCAGCACCACCCGCTTCCCCGTCAACGTCGACGCCGCGCTCCGGGAGGCGGGCTGGCAGCCCGGCCGCTGGGACATCAAGCTCGCCGAGGAATGGGCCGACGCGCTGCGCGCCCACGTCTCCCCCGCCGGGCACCGGCACTGCGTCTTCCCCGCGGCCGTCGAGGCCTGGGCCGAGTTCGGCGGGCTGCGGGTCACCGCGCCCGGCCACGGCCGGCAGATAGCGCCCGCGACGGTCCGCTTCGACCCGCTCGCCGGCCTCCACCTGTCCCGCACCCTCGCCGACCTCGGCCGCGCCCTCGACACCGAGCTCGCCCCGCTCGGCGAGGAGGGCGAGCACCAGGCCGTCCTCGCCATGGACGTCGAAGGCCGCGTCTACAGCCTCGACCACGCCGGCGACTGGTACCTCGGCAAGGACATCGACGCGGCGCTCGCCACCCTCGTCACCGGAGCCCACCCCACTCGCCTCACGGCGCACTAGCAAGAGCGCCCTCACCCACACCGGCACCGGCACCGGCAGAGCGGCCCCCGCCTCCGCACCCGTCTACGCGACCGGCCCCTCCCCGGCCACCGGCAGTACCGCCGACACCCGGAACCCCCCGGCGTCCGTCGCCCCCGACACGAACACCCCGCCGAGTCGGAGCACCCGCTCCCGCATCCCGACGAGGCCGTTGCCGCCGCTGGGCAGCCGTACGTCCGTGCCGCCCGCGTCCGACGGGCAAGGGCCGTTCTCGACCTGCATGGCGACCTCGGCGTCCCGGTGCGCGAGCCGCACCACGACGGCGGCGCCCACCGCGTGCTTGTGGACGTTGGTCAGCGCCTCCTGCACCACCCGGTACGCCGTCCGCTCCACCTCGGGGGCGTACGGGCGCGCCTCGCCCGTCACCACGAACTCCACGGCCGCGCCCGCGAGCCGGGACTGCTCGCAGAGCGCCTCCAGGGCGTCCAGGCAGGGCCCGTCGTCGGCGGCGGCCTCGGCCGCGGCGGCCGCGGCCCGCCCCACGGCGGCGAGCGGCACCGCGGCGGGAGCCGCCGGGGCGGACCCCTCCCGGAGCACGCCCAGCATCTCCCGCAGCTCGGTGAGGGCCTGCCGCCCCATGTCACCCACGAGGGCGGCGTTCCGCACCGCCTTCTGCGGGTCCTTCAGCGCCACCGCCTGCAGCGCCGCCGCGTGCACGACCATGAGCGACACCCGGTGCGCCACGACGTCGTGCATCTCGCGCGCGATCCGGGTCCGCTCCTCCTGCCGCGCCCACTGCGCCCGCTGCTCCGCCCGGTCGGCGAGGAGCGAGAGCTCCTGCTCCAGGCTGTCCGCCCGCTCCCGCAGGCTCTCCATGAGCCGGCGCCGTGCCCCCGTGTACAGGCCGAAGAGCACCGGCGGGGCGTTGAGCCCGAGGGTCATGAAGAGCGACACGATCGGCACGTACCAGCCGCTCGGGTCGAAGTCCTGGGGGCCGTCGTCGACCTGGGCCACGTCCTGCCGCAGCCCCACCACGGTCACGACGAACACGGCCACCGTCGACATCCCGGCCAGGACGGCGGTGATCCGGCGGGGCACCTCGGAGGCGGCGAGCGTGTACAGCCCGACGATCCCCATGAGGAAGCCCATCTCGGCGGGCGCCACGGCGATCGACACGAGCACGACCGCGATGGGCCAGCGCCGCCGCACCAGCAGCACGGAGCCCACGATCAGCCCGAACACCACGCCCACGGGCACCGGCAGGCCCGCCTTCCCGGCGAACCCCACCCCCTCGATCCCGCACTCCAGCGCCGAGACCAGCGCGAGTCCGACATCGAGGACGACACTCCGTCCTCTCCCCCACCACCAACTCCCGACGCCCTCGGCGTCCCGGTCTGCCCCCGCTGTGGTCATGGCCACCACCCTACGGGCGGGTCGTCCGATCATCCGGGCAGGCGGGCTCCCGCCTGTACCGTCGCGACGAAGGGGCCTGGTACGGCATAGTGGGAGGCCGCCGGACGGACGGGCCGCAAGATCGTCCGTTAGGTGGCGTACACCATCCCCTGTGGTGTAATCGGCAGCACTGGGACCTTTGGAGTCCTATGTCCGGGTTCGAGTCCTGGCAGGGGAGCACGGAGCGAGCGGGTCCTGACCACCACGGTCAGGACCCGCACTCATGTCCGCCCCCTTGCCCCCCGGTATCCTTCGTGGGTCCACCACCCAAAGCCGAAGGGCATTCCCGTGAGCGCCAACCGCCCGGCAGCCGTCGTCGTCCTCGCAGCGGGTGAGGGCACCCGTATGAAGTCGAAGACTCCCAAGGTCCTGCACGAGATCGCCGGGCGGTCCCTCGTCGGGCACGTCGTGTCCGCCGCGCGGGAGCTGGAGCCCGAGCACCTCGTCGTGGTCGTCGGCCACGCCCGCGAGCAGGTGAAGGGGCACCTGGAGGAGCACTACGCGGGCACCCGCACCGCCGTCCAGGAGGAGCAGAACGGCACCGGGCACGCGGTGCGGATGGCGCTGGAGGAGCTGGGCGAGGCGCCCGACGGCACCGTGGTCGTCGTCTGCGGCGACACCCCGCTGCTGTCCGGCGAGACGCTGAAGGCGCTGGCCGGCACGCACACCGGCGACGGCAACGCCGTGACCGTGCTGACCGCCGAGGTGCCGGACTCCACGGGCTACGGGCGGATCGTCCGCGACGCCTCCGGCGCGGTGACCGAGATCGTCGAGCACAAGGACGCGTCCGACGAGCAGCGCGCCATCCGGGAGATCAACTCGGGCGTGTTCGCGTTCGACGGGAAGCTGCTCGCCGAGGCGCTCGGCCAGGTGCGGACGGACAACAGCCAGGGCGAGGAGTACCTCACCGACGTCCTGTCGATCCTGCGCGAGGCCGGCCACCGGGTCGGCGCCTCCGTGGCGGGCGACCACCGCGAGATCCTCGGCATCAACAACCGGGTGCAGCTCGCCGAGGCGCGCGCCCTGCTGAACCAGCGGCTGATCGAGGCGGCGATGCTCGCCGGCGTGACCGTGGTCGACCCGGCGTCGGTGTTCGTGGACGTGACGGTGACGTTCGAGCCGGACGCGGTGATCCTGCCGGGGACGCAGCTGCTCGGCGCGACGCACATCGGCGAGGACGCCGAGGTCGGCCCGAACACGCGCCTGACGGACACCACGGTCGGCAAGGGCGCCCGGGTGGACAACACGGTCGCCTACTCGGCCGTGATCGGCGAGTCCGCCTCCGTGGGCCCGTTCGCGTACCTGCGCCCGGGGACGAACCTCGGCAGGAAGTCCAAGGCCGGCACGTACGTCGAGATGAAGAACGCGACGATCGGCGAGGGCACGAAGGTCCCCCACCTGTCGTACGTGGGTGACGCGACGATCGGCGAGTTCACGAACATCGGCGCGGCGAGCGTCTTCGTGAACTACGACGGCGAGGCGAAGCACCACACCACGATCGGCTCGCACTGCCGCACCGGTTCGGACAACATGTTTGTGGCTCCCATCACCATCGGGGACGGCGCCTACACCGCCGCGGGGTCCGTGATCACGAAGGACGTGCCGGCGGGTTCGCTGGCGGTGGCCCGGGGCCAGCAGCGGAATATCGAGGGTTGGGTGGCCCGGAAGCGTCCCGGCAGCGCTGCCGCGCAGGCCGCTCAGGCCACCTCGGAGGACTCCGCCGGCGAAAGCTGACCGGAAACAGGTACGTCGAACTCGGCGTACCGTGATACGTGCACACAAATTCGGCTGGTTCGCCCATGCGCTCGACAGGCGCGGGATCGCGGCCAGAGAACACGTCTGAGGAGACAGTGCTGTGACCGGGATCAAGACGACCGGCGAGAAGAAGCTGATGCTCTTCTCCGGCCGCGCCCACCCCGAGCTGGCCGAGGAGGTCGCGCACCAGCTGGGCGTCGGTCTCGTTCCCACCAAGGCGTTCGACTTCGCCAACGGTGAGATCTACGTCCGCTTCCAGGAGTCGGCCCGCGGCGCGGACTGCTTCCTGATCCAGAGCCACACGGCTCCGATCAACAAGTGGATCATGGAGCAGCTGATCATGATCGATGCTCTCAAGCGGGCCTCGGCCCGGAGCATCACCGTGATCATCCCGTCGTACGGCTACGCCCGCCAGGACAAGAAGCACCGCGGCCGCGAGCCGATCTCGGCGCGCCTGGTGGCGGACCTGCTGAAGACGTCGGGCGCCGACCGCATCCTGACGGTCGACCTGCACACCGACCAGATCCAGGGCTTCTTCGACGGCCCCGTGGACCACCTGTCCGCCCTCCCGGTCCTCGCGGACTACGTGGGCGCGAAGGTCGACCGCGACAAGCTGACGATCGTCTCCCCGGACGCGGGCCGCGTGCGGGTCGCCGACCGCTGGTGCGACCGCCTGGACGCCCCCCTCGCGATCGTGCACAAGCGCCGCGACAAGGACGTCGCCAACCAGGTCACCGTGCACGAGGTCGTCGGTGACGTGAAGGGCCGCGTCTGCGTCCTGGTGGACGACATGGTCGACACCGGCGGCACGATCTGCGCCGCCGCGGACGCCCTGTTCGCGCACGGCGCCGAGGACGTCATCGTGACGGCCACGCACGGCATCCTGTCGGGCCCGGCCGCGGACCGCCTCAAGAACTCCAAGGTCAGCGAGTTCGTGTTCACGGACACGCTGCCCGTGCCCGGCGCCCTGGAGCTGGACAAGATCACGGTGCTCTCGATCGCCCCGACGATCGCGCGCGCGGTGCGCGAGGTGTTCGAGGACGGCTCCGTGACGAGCCTCTTCGAGGAGCACTGAGCCACGGCGAGAGCCCACGCGTGAGGGCCGCTTCCCCGTTCGGGGGAGCGGCCCTCCGCCGTGTTCCGGTGATCCAATTGGGTGGTGGGGCGGCGGGCCGGTAGACTGCCTTAGTTGCTCGGCGAGGGAGGCCGTACCCCCATGGGGTCACGGCGGTCCGTTATCGACGCGCTCTTCGTAGCAGGCCATCGCCAGTCGTGGCCGGGTGACCGTCTTCTTTCGTCACCTTCTACGAGGAGTGCAACATGTCCGAGGTCAAGCTCGCCGCTTCCGTCCGCTCGGAGTTCGGCAAGGGCGCCGCCCGCGCCATCCGCCGCAACGCCCAGGTTCCCGCCGTCGTCTACGGCCACGGTTCCGAGCCGATCCACGTCACCCTCCCGGCCCACGAGCTCGGCATGGCGCTGCGTACGCCGAACGTCCTGCTCTCCCTGGACATCGACGGCACCAACGAGCTGGCGATCCCGAAGGCCGTCCAGCGCGACGCCATCAAGGGCTTCCTGGTCCACGTCGACCTGCTCCTCGTGAAGCGCGGCGAGAAGGTCACCGTCGAGGTCCCGGTCCAGGCCGAGGGCGAGCTGGCCGCCGGCGGCAACCTGCTGGAGCACGTGCTCTCCACCCTCTCCGTCGAGGCCGAGGCCACCCACCTCCCCGAGGCCGTCACGGTCTCCGTCGAGGGCCTCGAGGCCGGTGCCTCCGTCCTCGCCGGCGCCATCGCCCTGCCGGCCGGCGTGACCCTGGTCACCGACGCCGACGCCGTCGTCCTCCAGGTCCTGGCCGCGCAGGCCGAGGAGCCGGCCGCCGAGGCCGAGGCCACCGAGGGCGCCGAGGCCTGAGCCGTAGGCTCTGCCTGACGTGACGGGGTGACGGGCCGTGCGGCCCGTCACCCCGTTTCTCTTGCACGGAAGCACGCACGCGCGTGGACGGAACGGATACGAGGAGACCTGACGCACATGACGGACGACGCCAACGCCCCCTGGCTGATCGTCGGCCTCGGCAACCCCGGGCCCGAGTACGCCGCCAACCGCCACAACATCGGCTTCATGGTCGTCGACCTGCTCGCCGAGCGGATGCGCGGTTCGTTCAAGCGCGCGCAGAAGGCCCAGGCCCAGGTCGTCGAGGGCCGGATGGGGCCCCCCGGTCCCGAGAGCCGCCGCGTGATCCTCGTGAAGCCGATGTCGTACATGAACCTCTCCGGCGGCCCCGTGACGGCGCTGCGGGACTTCTACAAGGTGCCGACGGCGCACGTCGTCGCCGTCCACGACGAACTGGACATCGACTACGCCACGCTGCGCCTGAAGCTCGGCGGCGGCGACAACGGCCACAACGGCCTCAAGTCCATGACCAAGGCGATGACCGCCGAGTACCACCGCGTCCGCTGCGGCATCGGCCGCCCGCCGGGCCGCATGCAGGTCGCCGACTTCGTCCTCAAGGACTTCTCCTCCACCGAGCGCAAGGAACTCGACTGGTTCGTCGACCGCGCGGCCGACTCCGTCGAATGCCTGGTCGCGGAGGGCCTGGAGCGGGCCCAGTCCGCGTACAACTCGTAGCCCTCCGGCGGTCGGAGCGTACGACTGTACGATCGCGGGTCATGACGCACGTCCGTAACGCCGCCATGGCCCTCGTCGCGCTCCTCCTCCTCGTCGCGGGCGCGTGGACCTCCTGGAACTCGGCCCAGCACGTCCTGCTCGCCAAGGGCCGCGAGCACGGGACGCTGACGGTGACCGGCTGCACGGAGGAAACGTGCAGCGGCGCCTACACGCCCGAGGACCCGTCGTCGACACGGCGGACGCTGACGATCGCGCGCTCGGTCGCGGCGGAGAAGGGCACCACGATCCCCGTCGTCGTGAAGCCCGGCACGGACGAGGGCGTACGCACGGGCTGGGGCGGCGGGTTGCACGCCTGGCTCCCGCTCGGCGGCGCACTGCTCCTCGCCGCGCCCCTCATCGGCGGCGGTCTGCGGCTGCCGCGGACGGCGTGGTCGGTCGCCGGAGCCGGCGGCGCGCTGCTCGTCGCGGCTTTCCTCGCGCTCTGACCGGATTGCGCCGGGTTCCTGGCGCAATCGTTATGGAGCTCTGGGTTAAGCGCGGCTTAAAGGGGTGGATAGGCTGCCTCAGCCACCTCCCACGGCATCCCTCATTCCACAGATGGACGACTGCACATGCGACGCTCCCTGATACCCGCAGCCGCACTTGTCGCGGCAATGGCGGGCTCCCTCGTCCTGGCCCCGGTTGCCTCCGCCTCCAACGGTCCCAAGGGCGACAACGGCACCGTCAAGATCCACGACTCGAAGACCGGCGAGGAGGTCAAGGCCAACGAGCCGAAGGTCTGCGAGTTCTACCTCGACGCGTTCAACTTCGACGCCTCGCAGAAGGCTGTCTGGCGCATCGAGGCCTGGGCGAACAACGACAAGCCCAAGGGCACCGAGGTCGAGAAGGGCTCCATCACCCTCGACGCCAAGGGCCACGGCCGCACCGAGGACATGACCCTCGACAACGGTCAGTACAAGCTGTTCTGGAACTTCGACGGCGAGCACGGCGCGGCCAAGCACAAGGTCTTCAAGGTCGAGTGCGAGGACGAGACGACTCCGCCCACCACGGGGACCCCCGGCACGGAGACCACCACTCCGGGCACGGAGACGACGACTCCCGGCACGGAGACCACCACCCCGGGCACGGAGACCACCACTCCGGGCACGGAGACCACCACCCCCGGCACCGAGAGCCCGACTCCGGGCGAGACGACGCCGGGTGGCTCCGAGTCCCCGTCCGCCTCCACCCCGGCCGGTCAGACCGGTGGCACCGGTGGTTCGGACACCAAGGGCGAGGGCAACCTCGCCGAGACCGGCTCCAGCGCTCCGGTCGGCATCCTCGCCGCCGCGGCCCTGGCCCTCGCGGCCGCCGGTGCGGTCCTGGTGACCCGTCGTCGCAAGGCGCAGCAGTAACAGCGCCGTAGTGGCGGACGACCGTGCCCCCGTCGGG
>NZ_JBHJQI010000121.1:0-26624 GCF_042262805.1 Streptomyces sp. NPDC056361 | reverse complement strand
GGTCAGAGGGCCGTGGCCTCGGCGGCGGCCGTGTCGGTCGCGTCGGCCGTCTCCGCCAGGAAGGCGATGAGCAGGCGGGCGGTCTCCTCCGGGCGCTCCAGGGCGGGGAGGTGGCCGGCCCAGTCGAGTTCGAGGGAGCGGGCGGCGGGGAGGAGGTCGGCGAGTTCGGCGGCGACGGCCCGGAAGTCGGGCAGGTCGTGGGCGCCGACGGCGACGAGGGCCGGCACCTGGATGCGGGCGATTTCGTCCTTGGTGACCCCGGGGTTGACGGGGTGGTGCGCCTCGGGGGCGGCGAGCTGGACGTCGAAGATGTGCCGCTGCGCCTCCCGGACGAGGGCGCGGTCGGCCGGTCCGGCCTCGGGGCCGACCCAGGTGTCGACGTTGAGCTCGACGGCCGCGTCGATGTCGCCGGCCTCGATCATCGCGTCCTCGCGGGCGCCCCAGGCGCGCAGTTCGGCGCTCGGTTCCATGCCGGGGATGCCGGAGCCGAGCAGGGCGAGGGCGGTGATCCGGTCGGCGTGGCGGGCGGCGAACTCCAGGGCGACGCGGCCGCCGAAGGAGGATCCGACGACGGCGGCGCGGTCGGCTCCGAGGTGGTCGAGGAGGTCCCGCACGTCGTCGGCGTGGGTGTGCGCGGCGTCCATCGGGCTGTCGCCGAAGCCGCGGAGGTCGCAGCGGACGACCCGGTGTCCGGCCTCGGCGAGTGCGGTGAACTGTCCGTCCCACATCCGGCGGTCGCAGACCCCGGAGTGCAGCAGGACGACGGTCGAGGGGCCGTGGCCGGCCAGGTCATGAGAGAGCGTCATTCGGCCGACCCTACGTGTCGGGTGATCCTTTGGCCATCGCTATTCCCCGAGGCGACTTGAACGCGTTCAAAGATGGGTCTACAGTCATGCCCGTCAGCTTTTGAACGTGTTCAAGGGAGGGTGGGGCATGGACCTCACTGTCGTCGCGTACATCGCCTACCTGCTGATCAGCGTGGCCCTCACCATCTGGGTCGCACGAACCCTCAGCCGCAACGGGAAGATCTTCCTCGCGGACGTCCTGCACGGGAACGAGAAGCTCGCGGAAGCGGTCAACCACCTCCTCGTGGTCGGCTTCTACCTCGTCAACTTCGGCTTCGTCGCCCTCTATCTGAGCCAGGACGAGGCCGTCCTCGACGCCCGGTCGCTCTTCGAGGCCCTCTCCGTCAAGCTCGGCGTCGTCCTGCTGGTCCTCGGCGTCATGCACCTCGGGAACGTGTACGTGCTCAACAAGATCCGCCGGCGCGGGGTCATGGAACGCGAGCAGGTCCCGCCGGTCGGCCCGCACGGCTGGACCGCGACCCCCAAGGGCGGCCCCTGGGCCCCGCCGGCGCCCCAGCGCTGAACGGCGGGACCACCGTGCCGGCCCCGACCGCACCGAGGACCCCCGTGGGTCACCTGACCGTGCTGTACGACGCCGAGTGCCCGCTCTGCGTGCACCTCAGGCACTGGCTGCTGCGCCGACGGCAGCTCGTCCCGCTCGACCTCGTCCCCGCCGGGTCGCGGGAGGCGAGGCGCCGCTTCCCCGCCCTCGACCACGACGCCACCCTGCGGGAGATCACCGTGGTCGGGGACCGGGGCCAGGTCTACCGGGAGACGGACGCCTGGATCGTCTGCCTCTGGGCGCTCGCCGACCACCGGGCCACGGCCCACTGGCTGGCCACCCCCGCCGGGCGGCCCTTCGCCCGGGGGACGGTCCTGGCGGCGGCGAAGTGGCGCGCGGCCCTGAAGGACGCCTCCTGCGGGGACGGGCACTGCGAAGTGCCCGGTACGCCCGACTAGGCTCGGCCCCGTGAAGGACGTGAACGAAGAGAAGAAGGCCGACGACAAGAAGGCCCCCAAGAGCGAGCAGACCCGCACGCTCATCCTCGAAACCGCGCTCCGGCTGTTCAAGGAGCGCGGTTACGACAAGACGACGATGCGGGCCATCGCCCAGGAGGCCGGGGTCTCCGTCGGCAACGCGTACTACTACTTCTCGTCCAAGGAGCACCTCGTCCAGGGCTTCTACGACCGGATCGCCGAGGAGCACCAGGCGGCCGTCGAGCCCATCCTGACCGGCGGCGAGAAGGACCTCACGGCACGCATCCGCGGGGTGTACCTCGGCTGGCTGGACATCGCGGAGCCGTACCACGAGTTCGCGTCCCAGTTCTTCAAGAACGCCGCCGACCCGGACAGCCCGCTCAGCCCGTTCTCGCCCGAGTCGGAGGGCCCGCGCGAGGCCGCGATCGAGGTGCACCGCCGGGTCATCTCCGGAGCCTCGGTGAAGGTCGACCCGGAACTCAAGGAGGCCCTCCCGCAGTTGCTGTGGCTCCAGCAGATGGGCCTCGTGCTGTTCTGGGTGTACGACCGCTCGGAGGGCGCGGCCAACAGCCGGCGCCTGGTGGAGCGCCTCGCGCCGGTCACCGCCCGCGCGATCTCCCTCTCCCGCTTCCGCATCCTGCGCCCGCTGGTCAAGGAGACGCACGAGCTGCTCTCCGACTTCATGCCCACGGCAGCCGGCATGGCGGCCTCGGGCATGCCCAAGCGGGCCGCCGAGAAGTCGCCGAAGGGCTAGGAAACGCTTCGGGCCCGTCCTGAGGACGGGCCCGAAGCGTGGTGGGAACAAGTGGGGACTAGATCCAGGCCAGTTCCCACAGGCGCCAGATGCCGGTGCCGTCCGTGAGGTACTGGGAGCCGGCGACGGTCTCCGTGGAGAGGACGTAGTCCTTCTTCTGCCACAGCGGGAGGAGCGGGACGTCGGTGGCGACGACGTCCTGGATCTCCCGGAAGTCCGCGGTGGCGCGGGACCGGTCGCTGTACTGCTGCGTCGAGGAGATCAGCGAGTCGATGTGCTTGCTGGAGAAGCCGTTGTGCAGCGTGTTCTGCGTGCCGACGAGCGGCGCGGTGAAGCTGTCGGAGTCGGGGAAGTCGGGGAGCCAGCCGACGGTGTAGGCGTCGTAGGCGCCGCGCGCGTACCCCTTCTGGAAGTTCTGCCAGGTCGCCTCGACGACCTCGACCTCGAAGAGGCCGGTCTCCTCCAGCTGCTTCTTGATCTCGGCGGTCTCGGCCGCGTAGGTGGCGTCCTTGCGGAAGCCGAAGGTGAACTTCACCGGCTTGGTGATGCCGGCCGCCCGCAGGATCCGCTTCGCCTTCTTGGCGTCCGGCGCCGGGTCGACGTCGTAGAACGCGGTGCTGTGGCCGACGAATCCCTGCGGGATGAGGGAGTACAGCGGCTCGACCGTGCCCTTGTAGGCGCTGGTGGTGATCGCCGGGCGGTCGATGACGGCGGCGACGGCCTGCCGCACGGCCTTGTTCGCCATCGGCGAGCCGGGCCGCACGTTGAAGTTGATGTTGCGGATCTCGGCGCTCTCCGCCTCGGTGACGCGCGTCCCGTCCCCGGTCTCCAGGGTCGACAGGTAGTCCGGCGGGAGCTGCCGGTGCGTCACCTGGACCTCCTTCGCCTTCCACGCGGCGGCGAGGTCCGTCGACTGCCCGAAGTACTTCACGACGATCGGGCCGCCGGCCTTGGTGATGGCGCCCTTGTAGTTCGGGTTGGGTTCGAGGCGGGCGGACTCGCCCTCCTTGTACTCCTTGAGGACGTACGGACCCGAGCCGTCGACCACGTTGCCGGGGCGCAGGGCCTTGGCCGGGTACTGGCTGCTGTCGACGATCGAACCGGCGCCCGTGGCGAGCTTCAGCGGGAACGTGGCGTCCCGGCCGCTCAGGTTGAAGGTGACGGTGCGCCCGTCGGCCGTGACGTTCTTGAGCGTCGGGAACAGCGGCTGCGGACCGACGTCCGTCTTGATCCGCAGCATGCGCTCGAAGGAGTACTTGACGTCCTCGGCGGTCATCTTCCGCCCGTTGGAGAACGACAGGTCGTCGCGGAGCGTGCACTGGTACGTCGTGAGCTTGGTGCCCACGAACTTGCAGCTCTCGGCCGCGTCGGGGACCGGGGCGCTGAAGCCCGGCTTGAACGTCAGCAGCGACTGGAAGACGTTGCTGTACATGGCCCAGGAACCGGCGTCGTAGGCGCCGGCCGGGTCCAGTGAAGTGACCTCGTCGGTCGTGCCGACAGTGATCGGATCGGTCCGGCCGTCGTCGGAGGGCAGGAGTTGCCAGCCCCCCACTCCGGCGGCCACCAGTACTCCACAAGTGATGAGGATCCGCAGACGGACCGTCGACCGCATTGCCGTGCTTCCTTCATTTGGTACCACCCCAGAAGCGACGAACCCCCCCGAAGACGCCGCGATGGCGTCATCCCATCACACCGGTTTCACAAGTGGAAGAGAAAACTTTCACACGACAGGTATATGTCCGGGATATGAGAATTTAAGTCGATGAGCAGCACGTATCGGTCCAGACGCAAGGAGTGACCGATACCGATTAGGCCTGTTTCGAGGCGAGTTCGACGATCGTGATGTCGGACGGCGCCCCGACCCGGACCGGCGGCCCCCACGCGCCCGCGCCCCGCGAGACGTACAGCTGCGTGTCGCCGTAGCGTTCGAGCCCCGCCACGGTCGGGTTGGCCAGTTCCGCGAGGTACTCGCCCGGCCACAGCTGGCCGCCGTGCGTGTGCCCGGAGAGCTGGAGGTCCACGCCGTGGCGCACCGCGTCGTGCACGACGACCGGCTGGTGCGCCAGCAGGACCGCGGCCCTGGCCCGGTCGCGGTCGCCGAGCGCCCGCACGAAGTCGGGCCCGTGGCCCTCGCGCTCCCCCGCGACGTCGTCGACGCCGGCCAGGTCGAAGCCCGCCGCGATCTCCACCCGCTCGTTGCGCAGCGGGCGCAGGCCCAGTTCGCGGACGTGGTCGACCCAGGCGTCGGCACCCGAGAAGTACTCGTGGTTGCCCGTCACGAAGAACGACCCGTGGCGCGCCCGCAGCCGCGCGAGCGGCTCCGCCGCCGGACCGAGGTTCTCGACGGTGCCGTCGACGAGGTCGCCGACGACCGCGATCAGGTCCGGCTGCGCCGAGTTGATCGTGTCCACGATCCGCTGGGTGTGCGCACGCCCCAGGATCGGCCCCAGGTGGATGTCCGAGACCACCGCGATCCGGTACCCGTGCGCCGCCCGCGGCACCTTCGCCAGCGGCACCGTCACCCGCTTCAGCCGCGGGCCCCGCAGAACCCCGTACGTGCCGTAGCCCACGGTCCCCACCGCCACGGCCGCCGCCGACCCCGCGACGACCCGCGAGACGAACAGCCGCCGCGAGACCTCGGCGGGGCCGGGCTCCTGCCCGCCCCGCGCCTCGGGAGCCGCTTCCGCCGGGTCGGGTGCGGCGGCGGTGCCGGACTCCGGAACCTCGGTCGCCGCCTCCGACCGGGAGGCCGCGGCGGCGGCCTTCTCGACCTTCTCGGCCTTCTCCGCCGCCCCCGCCGTCTCCGCCGGTACCGTCACCGGCGCCGGTTCGGGCTCCGCCGCGTCGGCACCCGCCGCCGGTACGGGCTCCGCCGCGCCCGCCGCCCGGCGGGCGAGCCAGGCGCGCAGGGCGGGACGGACGGCCTCACCGACGGCCAGCGCCAGGGTCACGTACAGCAGCACGGCCAGCCACAAGAACCCCGGCCACGCAACGACCTGCTGGACGAGGAACGGCGCACCCGCCCGACCCGACACCAGCGCCGCGACCGAGAGCACCGGCAGCGCCACCAGCACGCCCGTGCCCAGCCGGCGCGGCACGCTCCCCGGCGCGGTCACGTCCCGCACGAGGCGCCGCCACACGTACCAGTGGACCGCACCGAGCAGCGCCAGAACCACGACCAGGACCAGCAGGAAGGCGACCACGCCCCGAACCCCCTTCTACGAACTCCGCACGAACCCTCAGACGGTGTGACCGCCGTCGCGGCGCCCGGCACGCACTCCACGCAACCCGATCACCCCGATCACCGTCCCCAGGACAAAGGACGTGACGGCGAGCAGCAGATGAACCCAGAAGTAGGCCGTCGGGTCGCCCGCGTCGTCGAACGCGAGGCCGCTCCCGTCCTTCCAGAGGTTCTTGACGAAGGTGATCCAGATGAACCAGCTCCACACCCCGAAGGCGAGCAGGAACCAGGAGACGCGGCGGCTGAGCTTCATGGCCCCAGTATCACCGTCCGCCTCCCCGGCCCCGCGTCCGGGTGGACGAGCCCGGACGAACCGCCCCGTGGGGTTCGGATACCTGTTCCGTACCTGTACGTTCTCGACCGTGTCTGCTTCGAAGAAGACCGCGTGTGCGGTCGCTGCTGCCGTGCTGCTTCCCCTCGTCACCGGCGCGCCCCCGGCCTGGGCGGACGAGAAGGACAAGCAGCCCAAGCCTCCCGCCGCGATGTCAGGGCTCGGCGGTGTGCTGCTGGGGCAGCCGGGCACGCAGGTGAAGCTGGGGCCCGGGGCGCCGGTGCTGCCGAAGGAGCTGTCCGGGCGCTCGTGGATCGTGGCGGACGCGGAGACCGGCGCGGTCCTCGCCTCACACAACGCGCACTGGCCGCTCGCCCCCGCCTCCACGCTCAAGATGCTCTTCGCGGACACCCTGCTGCCGAAGTTCCCCCGGACGCAGAACCACCTGGTCACCGGCGAGGACCTGGCCGGGATAGGAGAGGGCTCCAGCCTGGTCGGCATCAAGGAGAAGCAGACCTACAGCGTCCACGACCTGTGGCTCGGCGTCTTCCTCCGTTCCGGCAACGACGCCGTCCACGTCCTGACGAGCATGAACAGCGGCCTGAAGCAGACCGTGGCGGACATGAACGCCCGCGCGGCCGAGCTCCAGGCACTCGACACCTACGTCGTCACCCCGGACGGCTACGACGCCCCGGGCCAGGTGTCCTCCGCGTACGACCTGACACTGATCGCCCGCAGCGGCATGCAGAAGCCGGACTTCCGCGAGTACGCCGCCACGCCGCGCGCCGCCTTCCCCGGTGAGGCCAAGCCGGGCAAGAAGCGCGAGACCTTCGAGATCCAGAACACCAACCGGCTCCTCACCGGCGATCTCGGCGTCGCCCCGTACCAGGGCATCGCCGGGGTCAAGAACGGCAACACCACGCACGCGGGCGCCACCTTCACGGGCGTCGCCGAGCGGAACGGCAAGGTGCTGCTCGTCACCGTCATGAACCCGTCCTCCAAGGAGCAGCACGCCGTCTACCGGGAGACCGCCCGGCTGCTCGACTGGGGCTTCGCCGCGTCCGGGAAGGTGACCCCGGTGGGCGAGCTGGTGCCGCCGCGGTCGGCCCGTACGGAGACGACCGCCCCGGACGACGGCACGGCCCCGGCCCCGGCGCCCGGCAAGAACGCCCCGGCCGAGACCGCCGCCGCGGGCAAGTCCGGCGGCGTCGGCATCGCGCTCGGCGTGGCCGGCGGCGTGCTGGTGCTCCTCGCCGCAGCGGTCTTCCTCGTCAACCGCCGCTGGCCGCTGGCCGCTTCGGGCGCGCTCCGGCGCCGCCCCCAGGACGACCGGAAGGCCGAGAAGAGCGAGAAGGGTGAGAAGGGCGAGGAGGCTCAGGCGCCTGCTGCGGCTGACGGGACCGGGGAGCGCGAAGAGGCGCAGGCGACCGCTACGGCCGGGGAGACCGGGGAGGCTCAGGAGTCTGCGACGGCTCCGGAGACCGAGGCGACTCCGGTGAGTCAGGAGTCCGGGAAGGCTCCTGAGTCCGGGAAGAAGAACCCGTAGCCGTCCAGGCCGCGCAGTACAGGAGCAGTTTCGCGGTGAAGTTGATCCAGAGCAGCAGGGCGACGGGGACGCCGAACGCGCCGTACATCGACTTCGCCGCGACGCCCTTCATGTAGCCGCCGAGCAGCAGCTTGAGCAGCTCGAAGCCGACCGCGCCCATGAGCGCGGCCACCACGAGCCGGCGTCGGGGCGGCTCGACGCCGGGCAGCAGCGTCAGCACGTACAGCAGGATCAGGAAGTCGGCGACGACGGCGACGAGGACGGCGGCGCCCTGGAGGAGGAAGCCGCCCGCCCCGTCGCCGGAGATGCCGATCCGGTCGGCGCTCCAGCCGACGGCCGTGGAACCGAGCCAGGACGCGGCGAGCGAGGCCAGGGCGACCCCGCCGAGGCCGACGAGGATGAGGGCGTCCTTGGCCTTGAGGAGGACCGGGTTGCCCTCGATGTCGTCGAGCCCCCACACCGCGCGCAGGCACTCCCGCATCGAGCCGATCCAGCTGATGCCGGTGACGAGCAGGATGGCGCCGGCGACGAGTCCGACGGTGCCCGCGTTGGCGACGAGGCCCCCGATGTCGAGCTGGTCCGAGATGCCGGGCACCTGGTCGGAGACCTTCTTCTCGATCCGGTCGAGCTGGTCGTCGGTGAGGAGCGCGGCGCCGATCGCGGCGGCGACGGTGATCAGCGGGAAGAGCGCGAGGAAGGACAGGAAGGTGATCGCGGCGGCGAGCCGGGTCCAGTGGGCCTCCGCGAGGGTCTCGTACGAGCGCCAGGCGTGGGTCCGCATGAGGCGGGTGACCGCGGGGCCGATGACGGGGAGCTTGGTCAGCCAGTCCATGTCGTACGCGTGCCCCTTGATCCGTGAGATGACCTGAGTACGAGAATCCCCCGCCGCGGCGCGCAGAACCACGACCGACATCCCGGAGTAATGCCGTCATATGCGACAAAAGCGGCTATACGGTCACCTCCATGGTCGTCGCGCACGGCTCCCCGTTCCCCTCGGCCCGACCTGTCCCGCCGCCCCGCCCCTGAGGAGCACCCGCCATGAAGGACGTATCCGGCCTCCCGCAGTCCCTGCTCGTCCTCGGCGGCACCTCCGAGATCGGGCTCGCCACCGCCCGCCGGATGATCGTCCGGGGCACCCGGACGATCTGGCTGGCTGATCGTCCCTCCCCCGCCCTGGCGGCCGCCGCGGACTCGCTGCGGCGGCTCGGGGCCGAGGTGCGCACCGTGCCGTTCGACGCGCTCGACACCGAGTCGCACGAGGAGCGGCTCGGGAAGGTCTTCACGGAGGGCGCCATCGACATGGTGCTGCTCGCCTTCGGGATCCTCGGCGACCAGGCGCGCGACGAGTCCGACCCGGTCGCCGCCGCCCGGGTCGCCCAGACCAACTACACGGGCGCCGTCTCGGCGGGCCTGGTGTGCGCCGTCGCACTCCAGGCGCAGGGGCACGGCTCGCTCGTGGTGCTGTCCTCGGTGGCGGGCGAGCGGGCCCGCCGGGCCGACTTCATCTACGGCTCGTCGATGGCGGGGCTCGACGCGTTCGCCCAGGGCCTCGGGGACGCGCTGCACGGCACCGGCGCGCGCGTCATGGTCGTACGCCCCGGGTTCGTGCGGTCGAAGACGACGGCCGGGCTCCCGGCGGCCCCGCTCGCGGCGGCCCCGCTGGCGACGACCCCGGAGGCGGTCGCGAGCGCGATCGAGCTGGGGCTGCGGCGCCGCTCGGAGACGGTGTGGGTGCCGGGGGCGCTGCGGATGGTGACGGCGACCGTACGGCACATGCCGAGGCCGCTGTACCGGCGCCTGCCGGTGTGACGGCCGGCGGGCAGGGTGACGGGGCGGCCCGCTGCCGGCGTGACGGCCGGCGGACGGCCGATGCGACGGTCCACTGCCGGCGTGACGGCCGGCGGGGCCGTCAGCCCGCGGGGGTGACCGTCGGCGCGTCGACCGGGCTGCCGCCCTGGCTGGGGACGGCGGGGATCGGGCGGCCGCTGCCGAACTGGTAGTCGTACAGCTTCCGCCACACGGCGTCCGGGCCCTGCTCGTACAGGGCGAAGGAGCGGCAGGTCCAGGCCGCCTCGTAGTCCGCGAGCTCCTCGAACGCCCGGTCCATCCCCTCCTCGGAGATGCCGTGCGCCACGGTGACGTGCGGGTGGTACGGGAACTGGAGGTCGCGCACCAGCGGCCCGGCCTCGTCCCGGATGCGGTGCTGGAGCCGGTTGCAGAGGGCGACGCCCTCCTTCACCTTCACGAAGACGACCGGCGACAGCGGGCGGAACGTGCCGGTGCCCTTGAGGCGCACCGGGAACGGCTGGTGCGCGGCGGCGACACCGGCCAGGTGCGCCTCGATCGCCGGCAGCCGCTCCTCGGCGACCTCGGTCGGCGGGACGAGCGTGACGTGCGTGGGAATGCCGTACGCGGCAGGGTCCCCGAAGCCGGCGCGCCGCTCCTGGAGCAGGCTGCCGTAGGGCTCCGGGACCGCGATCGAAACGCCGAGCGTTACGGTCCCCACGTCGTTCTCCTCCGTCGTCGGTCGACTTGTGTGCGAATGGTGCAGCCGCCAGTGTGCGGCCTGCACCACCCTCGTGGCCAGGGCCCTTGGACTCAGTGCTTGGCGGGCAGGAAGCCCATCCGGTCGTACGTCTGTGCCAGCGTCTCCGCCGCGACGGCCCGTGCCTTCTCCGCTCCCTTGGCCAGGACCGAGTCCAGCGTCTCCGGGTCGTCCAGGTATTCCTGGGTGCGGGCCCGGAACGGCGTGACGAAGTCCACC
This sequence comes from Streptomyces sp. NPDC056361, assembly GCF_042262805.1. Taxonomy (NCBI): domain Bacteria; kingdom Bacillati; phylum Actinomycetota; class Actinomycetes; order Kitasatosporales; family Streptomycetaceae; genus Streptomyces; species Streptomyces sp. NPDC056361. The sequence continues at coordinate 16,225 of NZ_JBHJQI010000121.1, read as the reverse complement.
ATGACCTCGGCCAGATCCGTCTTCAGCGCGCCGTACATCTTGCCCTCGTAGCTCTTCTCCAGATCCGCGACGGAGGTGGAGGTGAGCGTGGACATGATCGTGAGCAGGTTGGAGACGCCGGCCTTGTTCTCCGGGTCGAAGCGGATCACCGTGTCGGTGTCGGTGACCGCGCTCTTGACCTTCTTCGCGGTGACCTTCGGGTCGTCCAGGAGGTTGATCAGGCCCTTCGGCGTGGAGGCCGACTTGCTCATCTTGATCGTCGGGTCCTGGAGGTCGTAGATCTTCGCCGTCTCCTTGAGGATGTACGGCTTGGGGATCGTGAACGTCTCGCCGAAGCGGCCGTTGAAGCGCTCCGCGAGGTCGCGGGTCAGCTCGATGTGCTGGCGCTGGTCCTCGCCGACCGGGACCTCGTGGGCCTGGTAGAGCAGGATGTCGGCGACCTGGAGGATCGGGTACGTGAACAGGCCCACCGTGGCGCGGTCGGCGCCCTGCTTGGCGGACTTGTCCTTGAACTGGGTCATGCGGGAGGCCTCGCCGAAGCCGGTGAGGCAGTTCATGACCCAGCCGAGCTGCGCGTGCTCGGGGACGTGGCTCTGGATGAAGAGGGTGCAGCGCTCGGGGTCGAGGCCGGCCGCGAGCAGCTGGGCGGCGGCGAGCCGGGTGTTCGCACGCAGCGCCGCGGGGTCCTGCGGGACCGTGATGGCGTGCAGGTCGACGACCATGTAGAAGGCGTCGTGGGTCTCCTGGAGGGCGACCCACTGGCGGACGGCGCCGAGGTAGTTGCCGAGGTGGAACGAGCCTGCGGTGGGCTGGATTCCGGAGAGCACGCGGGGACTGTCAGAGGCCATGCACATCATTCTCTCAGGTGTGGGAACCGATCCCCGTCGACCGGTGTATCAAGAGTGTGAGGACGCGGGAGGGGGGCCTGGTCGACGACGAGGCCGTGGTGATCGCACGGGTGCGCGCCGGAGAGCCGGAGGCGTACGCGGAGTTGGTCCGCGCGCACACGACGGTGGCGCTGAGGGCGGCGGTGGCGTGCGGCGCGGGTCCGGAGGCCGAGGACGTGGTGCAGCAGGCGTTCTTCAAGGCGTACCGGTCGCTGGGGCGCTTCCGGGAGGGCTCGGCGTTCCGGCCGTGGCTGCTGCGGATCGTCGCCAATGAGACCAGGAACACAGTGCGCTCGGCGGGTCGGCAGCGTGCCGTCCACGACCGGGAGGCGGATCTGCTCGGTGCCGAGCCGCTGATACCGGAGTCGGCGGACCCCGCGGTCGCGGCCGAGGAGCGGGAGCGGAGCCGGCGGCTGTGGGAGGCCCTGGACGGTCTCGCCGACGACCACCGGCAGGTGGTGATCCACCGCTATCTCCTGGAGCTGGACGAGACGGAGACGGCCGAGGCCCTCGGCTGGCCGAGGGGGACGGTGAAGTCCCGGCTGAGCCGGGCGCTGAAGAAGCTGGGACGCGTGCTCGACCAAGGCCCGGAGGGAGGTGGGGGGCGTGGCTGACGAAGGTCTGCCGGACGAGCTGAGGGAGCTGGGGCGGCGGCTGCGGGTGCCGGACGTGGACGGCGGGACGATGGCCGAGCGGGTGCTCGCGCAGCTCCTCGCCGAGCGGGTGCCGACGCCGGTGCCGGAGCCTTCTCCGGTCCGGTCGCGGTGGTGGGCATCGGTGCGCGGTGGGGCGCGCGAGCGGTGGCGCGCGCTGGTGGCGGGGTTCACCGGCGTGCTGATCGTGCTGGCGCTCACCCCGCCGGTGCGCGCGACGGTCGCGGACTGGTTCGGCTTCGGCGGGGTCGCCGTGCGGTACGACCCGGACGCGCACGTGCCGGCCGGCGGCACGGTGCCCGGCTGCCCCGAGCCGGTGCCCCTGGCGGACGCCGGGCGGCTCGCGGGCTTCGAGCCGCTGATACCGGAGGCGCTCGGCGTGCCGGACGCGGTCGTGGTGACGGGCTCGGCGGCGCGCGGCCGGGCGGTGATCGGCCTGTGCTGGCGGGACGGCGACCGGACGGTCCGGCTCGACGAGTTCCCGGCCCGCCTGGACATCGGCTTCGCCAAGCAGGTGCGGACCCGGCCCGAGTGGGTGGACCTCCCGGACGGCGCGCACGGCTACTGGTTCGCCGCCCCGCACCTGCTGACCTTCCCGATGACGGACGGCTCGGGCGCGGCCTGGACCCACGAGGTCCGCACGGCGGGCCCCACGCTCCTCTGGACGAGGAACGGGGGCGCGCTCACCTTCCGCCTGGAAGGCATACCGGACCGCGAGCGGGCCCGCCGCACCGCCGAGTCGACGGGCTGACGGGCTGACGGGCCCAGGCGCACCGCTGGGCCGACGGGCCCGGGCGCGCCGCCGGCCTGGGTCGGTGGGGGCCGTGGGGCCCAGGCCGGGGCGGGCTGAGCCGTGGGTCCAGGTCGGGCCGGGCCGTGCCGGGCCGCGGGGCCAGGCCGGGCCGTGCCGGGCCGTGGGTCAGGTCGGGAGGCCCGGGGCCGGGTGGGCGGTCATGAGGTCGGAGACCTGGGCGCGGATGGCGAGGAGGGCGTCCTCGTCGCCCGTGCCGGCGGCGGTGACGGCGCGGTCGATCCACTCGGCGACCTGCGCCATGTGCTCGGTGCGGAGGCCGCGGGAGGTGAGGGAGGGGGTGCCGATGCGGATGCCGGACGGATCGAAGGGCTTCCGGGTGTCGTAGGGGACGGTGTTGTAGTTGACGACGATGCCCGCCCGGTCGAGGGCCTTCGCGGCGATCTTGCCGGGGACCTGCTTGGGGGTGAGGTCCATCAGGATCAGGTGGTTGTCGGTGCCGCCGGAGACCAGGTCGAAGCCGCGCGCGAGGAGCGCCTCGGCGAGTGCCTTGGCGTTGGCGACGACGGCGTGGGCGTAGTCGCGGAAGGAGGGCTGGGACGCCTCGCGCAGGGCGACGGCGATGGCCGCGGTGGTCTGGTTGTGGGGGCCGCCCTGGAGGCCGGGGAAGACGGCCTTGTCGAGGGCCTTGGCGTGCTCCTCGCGGGACATGAGCATGGCGCCGCGCGGGCCGCGGAGGGTCTTGTGGGTGGTCGTGGAGATGACGTCCACGTGCCCGACCGGGGACGGGTGGGCGCCGCCGGCCACGAGGCCGGCGATGTGGGCGATGTCGGCGACGAGCACGGCGCCGGCCTCGCGGGCGATCTCGCCGAAGGCCGCGAAGTCGATGGTGCGGGGCAGCGCGGTGCCGCCGCAGAAGATGACCTTCGGGCGCTCCTTGAGGGCCAGTTCGCGAACCTCGTCGAAGTCGATCAGGCCGGTGTCGTGGCGTACGCCGTACTGGACGCCGCGGAACCACTTGCCGGTGGCGGAGACGCCCCAGCCGTGGGTGAGGTGGCCGCCCATCGGCAGGGCCATGCCCATGACGGTGTCGCCGGGCTCGGCGAAGGCGAGGTAGACGGCGAGGTTGGCCGGGGAGCCGGAGTAGGGCTGGACGTTGGCGTGGTCGACGCCGAAGAGGGCCTTGGCGCGCTCGACGGCGAGGGTCTCGACCTGGTCGATGTTCTGCTGGCCCTCGTAGTAGCGGCGCCCCGGGTAGCCCTCGCTGTACTTGTTCTGGAGGACGGTGCCGGAGGCTTCGAGCACGGCGGCGGAGACGTAGTTCTCGCTGGGGATGAGGCGCAGGGTCTCGCCCTGGAGCCGTTCCTCGGCGCCGACGAGGGCGGCGAGTTCGGGGTCGGCCGCGGCGAGGGCGGGGTGGTGCTGCGGGGTGGTCATGGTGATGTCCTCCGGGCGTTCGGCGGAACGGTCCCGGGGCTGAGGTGCGCACGGGACCTGGGGCCCGTGATGCCCAGGCGAGCGGCACCTCGTGTGGTGGAGCCCGCGCGGCTCCCCCGGGGTCGCTTCCCCGTACGCCAGTCGCCACGCGTGTTTCCACAGTAGCGGGCGCGCCGTCGCCGAGGTTTCCCTGTCCGGCATCCGAGCGACGATAAGAAAGGGGCCACACGTACCCCCCGAGCCGCAGGACGAACGGAGATCCCGTGTCGAGGACAGAAGACGCGATCGCTGCCGCGGACGCGCACAGCGCGCACAACTACCACCCCCTTCCGGTCGTCGTCGCCTCGGCGGACGGCGCCTGGATGACCGACGTCGAGGGCCGCCGCTATCTCGACATGCTCGCCGGGTACTCGGCGCTCAACTTCGGGCACGGCAACCGGCGTCTGATCGACGCCGCGAAGGCGCAGCTGGAGCGGGTGACGCTGACGTCCCGGGCGTTCCACCACGACCGCTTCGCCGACTTCTGCGGGCAGCTCGCGGAGCTGTGCGGCAAGGAGGCGGTGCTGCCGATGAACACCGGGGCGGAGGCGGTCGAGACGGCCGTGAAGACCGCCCGGAAGTGGGGCTACGAGGTGAAGGGCGTGCCGGACGGGCACGCGAAGATCGTGGTCGCGGGGAACAACTTCCACGGCCGGACGACGACGATCGTCAGCTTCTCCACGGACCACGAGGCGCGGGACCACTTCGGCCCGTACACACCGGGGTTCGAGATCGTGCCGTACGGGGACCTGACGGCCCTGGAGGCGGCCGTCACGGAGAACACGGTGGCGGTGCTGCTGGAGCCGATCCAGGGCGAGGCGGGGGTGCTCGTGCCGCCGGCCGGCTATCTGGCGGGGGTGCGGGAGCTGACGCGCCGGCGGAACGTGCTGTTCATGGCGGACGAGATCCAGTCGGGCCTGGGCCGGACGGGGCGGACGTTCGCGTGCGAGCACGAGGGCGTGGTCCCCGACGTGTACGTCCTGGGGAAGGCGCTGGGCGGCGGGGTGGTGCCGGTGTCGGCGGTGGTCGCCGACCGTGACGTGCTCGGGGTGTTCCGGCCGGGTGAGCACGGCTCGACGTTCGGCGGGAACCCGCTGGCCTGCGCGGTGGCCCTGGAGGTGATCGCGATGCTGCGGACGGGCGAGTACCAGGAGCGGGCGGCGGAGCTGGGCGAGCACCTGCACGCCGGGCTGGGGCTGCTCGTGGGCGGTGGCGCGGTGGAGGCGGTGCGCGGGCGGGGCCTGTGGGCCGGGGTGGACATCGCGCCGTCGCGGGGCACGGGCCGGGAGATCTCGGAGCGGCTGATGGAGCGCGGGGTGCTGGTGAAGGACACGCACGGTTCGACGATCCGGATCGCGCCACCGCTGGTGATCTCGAAGGAGGACCTGGACTGGGGTCTCGAGCAGTTGAGGGCCGTTCTTTCGGAGTGACGGCGTCCGGTCGAGGGCGGCGGGCGGCGCGGGCACGCGGCGCGCCGACGGAGGCACGGGCGGCGCGCCGACGGGGTACGGACATGGCGAGGGCAGGGCAACTCGGGCCATTGACACGACAGTTGGTCTAGGCCAATGATGCGGCCATGCCGAGACTCCGTCTGCGTCACGCCGTGCGTGCCGCGCTCGCCGCCCTCGTCCCGCTCGCGCTCCTCGGCGCGGTCACGGGACCCGCGCACGCCGCCCCGGAGGCGGCCTGGCCCGAGCCCGTCCCGGTGGTCTCCCACGTCGAGACCACCGACCCGGTCGTCTTCATCACCATCGACGACGGCTGGAACCACGACCCGGCGGCGGCGCGGCTGCTGCTCGACCGCCGGGTGCCCGCCTCGCTCTTCCTGCTCCCCGGCGCCTACTCGTACGACTCCGGCTACTTCCACACGCTGCTCGACCAGGGCCGCTCCCGCGTCGAGAACCACAGCGTCGACCACCCGGACCTGACCACCCTCGACGCCGCCGGCCAGCGGGCGGAGGTCTGCGGGGCCCGCGACCGGCACCTCGCCCAGTTCGGCGACGGGCCGCGCCTGCTGCGCCCGCCGTACGGCGCGTTCGACGCGACGACCCGGACCACGGCCCGCGCGTGCGGCGCGAAGGCGCTGGTGACCTGGACGTACGACCTCACGACCTGGGGCCAGTGGACCCCGCCGGCGCCGCGGCTCAAGGCGGGCGACATCATCCTGCTGCACTTCAACGAGACGGTGGCGCAGGACCTGCAGCGGGCCCTCGACCTGGCCGAGGCGGCCGGTCTGAAGCCCGCGGCGCTCAGGGAGTACGTCCCCGAGTAGGGGTGCGCCTCAGAGGATCACGTGCGGGAGGAAGCGGGCGTACTCGTCGGTGACGGGCCCCGCCGACTCCCGTATCCCGAGCCCCGCCGCCTCGTCCTCGACGACCCACGCGCCGAGCACCACCCGGTTGCCGTCGAAGTCGGGCAGCGGGGCCAGCTCCTGGTAGCAGCAGGCCTCCCCGTCCCGCACGAACGGCTCCGTGCCGGCCTCGTGCAGGGTGACGCCGGCCCCTTCCCGGCCGAGCAGCGGCTTGGCGACCCAGCCGGTGGTGGCGGCGAGTCCGCGCGGACCGTCGAGGTAGGCGGGGAGCAGGTTGGGGTGGTCGGGGTACAGCTCCCACAGGATCGCGAGCAGCGCCTTGTTGGAGAGCAGCATCTTCCAGGCGGGTTCGATCCAGCAGGTGGTGCCGGTCCCGCCGCCGTTGTCGAGGGTGTCGAGGACGTGCCGGCCGAAGCGGTCGGTGGTCAGCCACTCCCAGGGGTAGAGCTTGAAGCAGCTGCGGATGAAGCGGAGCCGGTCGTCCACGAAGCGGCGCGAGAGCCGGTCCCAGCCGATCCGCTCGACGGAGAGCGCCTCGGTGTCGAGCCCGGCCTGCTGGGCGGTCTCGCGCAAGTACGCGACCGTCATCAGGTCCTCGCCGAGCTCGTCGCCGTCCGAGTGGGCGAAGTGGAGGGGGCCGGGCGGCAGCAGGTGGGCCTGCCGCTTCCAGGCGTCGACGAGCCGTTCGTGGAGGGAGTTCCACTGGTCGGCGCCGGGGAATCGTTCCTCCATCCAGAACCACTGCGGGCTGGCCGCCTCCACGAGCGAGGTGGGGGTGTCGGCGTTGTACTCCAGCATCTTCGCCGGGCCCGTACCGTCGTAGCGCAGGTCGAACCGTCCGTAGAGGGAAGGCAGTTCGGCACGCCGGCGCCACGACTCGGCGACCAGGCCCGCCAGCTTCGGATCGGTGATGCCGAGCTCGGCGAACCGGTCCCGCTCGACGATGTGCGCGGCCGCCGCGAGGCACATCGCGTGCAGCTCCTCGACGACCTCCTCCAGGGCCTCGACCTCGGGCAGGGTGAAGGAGTAGTACGCGCTCTCGTCCCAGTACGGGCGCAGCGAGCCGTCCGGGTAGCGGGTCAGGGGGTAGACGAGTCCCTGCTCCTCGACCGTCCGCTGCCAGTCGGGGCGGGGCTCGATGGTGTGCCGTTCCATGGTGTCGCGTCCGCCTCAGCCGCCGCCGGTGCCGGAGCCGGAGCAGCCGAAGCCGCCGGTGTCGACGGCGGTCTTGTCGAAGCTGCCGCCGCTCACCTTCCTGTCCTGGACCGAGCCGCCGTAGTAGTACGCGCCGCGGTGGGTGCCACCGTTGCCGTCGTCGTCACCGCCGCCGCTCTGGCACTGGTAGCTGGGCAGCTCCTCGCGGGTCAGCGGGTCCACGCACCGCCTGTCCGGATCCGAGCCGCATGCGGTGATCGTCGCCGCGAGCACACCCATCCCACCGAGCACCACCGTGCTCGACCTGAGCCTGCGCATGTCCGTCGCCCTCCCCTTCGCGGTCGCGTCCGTCGCGGTCGCGTCCGTCGCGACCGCACAGTGTAGGCCGGTGCTTTCCGGCCTCACCCCCTAGAGTCATTTCGTGCTCCTCGGGATGATTTGTGCGCTGGCCTCGTCCGTCTGCTTCGGCGCGGCCTCGGTGTTCCAGGCGATGGCGGCGCGTGCCGCGGAGCCGGGGACGGGCAGCGGGGTCGACGTCGCGCTGATGTGGCGGGCCCTGCGGCAGTGGCGCTATCTCGCCGGCCTCGGCATGGACGGCCTGGGGTTCGTCCTGCAGATCGTGGCGCTGCGGACGCTGCCCATCTACGTGGTGGGCGCGGCCCTCGCCGCGAGTCTGGCGGTGACGGCGGTCATCGCCTCGCGGGTGCTGCGGGTGCGGCTCAAGCGGGTGGAGTGGGTGGCCGTGGCCGTGGTCTGCTTGGGACTCGCGATGCTGGCCCTCGCGTCCGGCAAGGAGGGCCACCAGGACGGCTCGGAGGCACTGCGCTGGGCGCTGCTCGCGGTCTCGTTCGGGGTGCTGCTGCTCGGCGTGGTGGCGGGCCGGCTGCCGCAGCGGTCCCGCGCGCTGGTCCTCGGCCTGGGCGCCGGCTTCGGCTTCGGGGTGGTCGAGGTGGCGGTCCGGCTCATCGACGGCATCGACCTCACCGACCCCGTCTGGTACGCGCTCCTCGTCGGCGGCGGCGCCGCGTTCCTCCTGCTCACCTCCGCCCTCCAGCGCGGTTCCGTCACCACGGCGACGGCCGGTGCCGTGCTCGGCGAGACCATCGGCCCCGCGATCGTCGGCGTCGTCTGGCTCGGCGACCGCACCCGCGAAGGCTTCGGCTGGCTCGCCGTCACCGGCTTCGCCATCGCCGTCGCCGGCTCCCTCACCCTGGCCCGCTTCGGCGAACCGCCCGCGGCCGAACCGGTCCCGGGGCAGGGGCAGGACCCGGAGCCGGCCGCGGAGCGCCACCCGGGCACGCCCTGACCACCGGCCCGCCGACCCTCCGGTCCACCGCCCCCCTCGGCCCGCCGACCCTCCGGTCCACCGCCCCCCTCGGCCCGCCGACCCTCCGGTCCACCGATCCGCCAGTCCGCCGGTCCGCCGGTCCGCCCGTCCACCGTCCCCCCCTCGGCCCGCCGGCCGGTCAGGGCAGGACCCGGCACAGGGCGCGCAGGGCGCCCTGCCAGCCGCTGTCCGGAGGCGTGGCGTAGCCGACGACGAGGCCGTCGAGGGTGGGGGCCACGGTGGGGCGGCGGAACTGGTTGACGCCCTGGACGGCGAGGCCGTGCCAGGCGGCGGCGCGCAGGACCTCCTGCTCGGTACCGGGCGGGAGCGCCAGGACCGCGTGCAGCCCGGCCGCGATGCCGCTGACCCGGGTCTCGGGCGAGTGCGCGGCCACGGCCGCCACCAGCTGGTCGCGGCGTCGCCGGTAGCGCAGCCGGCTCGCCCGCACGTGCCGGTCGTACGCCCCCGAGCCGAGGAACTCCGCGAACGCCAGCTGGTCCGGCGCGCTCGACACCCAGTCCACGGCCCCCTTCGCGGCCGTCACCTCGCCCATGAGCTCCTCCGGCACCACCATCCAGGCGAGGCGCAGGCCGGGCGCGAGGGACTTGCTCGCGGTGCCGAGGTAGACGACGCGCTCGGGGTCGAGGCCCTGGAGCGCGCCCACCGGCTGCCGGTCGTAGCGGAACTCCCCGTCGTAGTCGTCCTCCAGGACGAAGCCGCCCGAGGCGCGCGCCCAGTCGACGACGGCGGCGCGCCGGTCCGGCGGCAGGGCGCCGCCCAGCGGGAACTGGTGGGCGGCCGTCATGAGGACGGCGCCGGCGGCGTCGAACCCCTCCTCCGCCAGCTCCTCGACCCGGGTGCCCCGTTCGTCGTGCGGCAGCGGCGGAATCCCGAGCCCGGCGCGGTCGAGGAGGTCCGCGTGGATGTCGAGCCCGTACGACTCGACCGCGACGTCCCGCGCCCCCCGCGCCCGCAGCACCTCGCTCATCAGCATCAGGCCGTGCACGAACCCCGAGCAGATCATGATCCGTTCGGGCCTCGCGTGGACGCCCCGGGCACGGGAGAGGTACTCGGCCAGCGCGGTGCGGAGTTCGATCCGGCCACGCGGATCGCCGTAGCCGAAGGCCTCGTTGGGCGCGGCGGTGAGCGCCCGCCGGTACGCCTTGAGCCATTCGGCGCGCGGGAAGGCGGCGAGGTCGGGGGTGCCCGCCTTCAGGTCGTGCGCCGAGGTGCCGGGGCGCCGGCCGGCCGGCGGCGGGGCGGGCCGGCGCGCGCCCGACGGCGGGGCGGGGGTCCGGGCGGTGCGGGGCGCGGGGCCGGAGGCCGGGGCGGGCGCCCGGCGGGCGGCCGCCCGCTTGGCGACGCGGGTGCCGGAGCCCTGTCGGGCCGTCAGCCAGCCCTCGGCGACGAGTTCCGCGTAGGCGTCGGCGACGGTGTTGCGGGCCATGCCGAGGTCGGCGGCGAGCGTCCGGGAGGACGGCAGCCGGGTGCCCGCCTCCAGGCGTCCGCTGCGCACGGCCTCCCGCAGGGCCTCCATCAGGCCGGCGCGCAGCCGTGGACCGCGCAGCTCCAGATGAAGGTCGGACCCGAAAGTGGCCCACTCGTTCGCCATGGAAATGGACCATACCCGTGCGCCACAGGGCTCGTACGGTGATCGGTATGACGACCACGACCCCGCAGACCGCACCCCCGGCCGAGTCCACCGCCCACACCCGTGAACACGCCCACGAACACGCCCGTGAACACGCCCCCCGCCTCGCCCTGGCCGAGCTGCTCCCCGACTTCTACCGGGCGATGGTCCGCCTCGAGACCGCCGCGGCGAAGGGCGTCGACCCGACCCTGTACCACCTGATCAAGATCAGGGCCTCGCAGGTCAACCGCTGCGCCTTCTGCATCGACATGCACACCAAGGACGCGCTCGCGGAGGGCGAGACCGTCGAGCGGATCGTGCAGCTGTCCGCCTGGGAGGAGTCCCGGCACTTCTACACCGAGCGGGAGCTCGCGGCCCTCGCGCTGACCGAGTCCGTCACCGTCCTCACCGACGGCTTCGTGCCCGACGAGGTGTACGCGCGGGCCGCCGCGCACTTCGACGAGACCGAACTCGCCCGGGTCATCGCGGCGATCACCACGATCAACGCCTGGAACCGGATCGGCGTCACCACCCGGCTGACGCCCGGCCACTACACCCCGCGCTCCGCGTGAGCGGCGACCCGAAGGCCGCGGCCCTGCGCGCCCTCCACCGGGGTCGCGCCGCGGACGACCCGCTGGTGCTGCCCGGCCCCTGGGACGTGGCCGGCGCCCGCGTCTTCGAGGCCGCCGGCTTCCCGGCCCTCGCCACGCCGAGCGCCGGGATCGCCGCCTCCCTCGGCCACGAGGACGGGGCGACGCCGGCGGCGGAGATGTTCGCCGCCGTGGCGCGGATCGCCCGCGCGGTCTCCGTACCCGTCACGGCCGACCTGGAGGGCGGCTACGGCCTTCCGGCGGCCGAGCTGGTGGAACGCGTACGGGAGTCCGGCGCCGTCGGCGTCAACCTGGAGGACACCGGTCCCGACCGCGCGCTCAGGGACCCCGAGGCCCACGCGGAGTGGCTGGCGGAGGTGCGGGCCGCGGCCGGCCCCGAGCTGTTCGTCAACGCGCGCGTGGACGTGTACATCCGACGGGCCCCCGAACCGGCGGAGGCGGCGGTGACCCGCGCCCGGCTCTACGCGGCGGCGGGCGCGGACTGCGTCTACCCGATCGCGGCCCCGCCCTCGGACCTCCCGGTCCTGCGCGCCGCCCTCGGCGACCTCCCGCTCAACGTCCTGGCCGTCCCCGGCGGCCCGTCCTTCGCCGAGCTCGGCGCGCTCGGCGCGACCCGGATCACCTTCGGCGACGGCCTGCTCCTGCGGGCGCTCGACGACCTCGCCGCCCTCGCGGGGAAGCTCCGCGACGGCGGGACGCTCGGGGCCTGACCGGCGGACGCCCAAGGGCGGGACACCCCGGAAGGGGGTGTCCCGCCCGTCGGTACGCGCCCGTCAGTACGCGCCCGGGCGGAAGAACTCCAGGGCGACGCCGAGCCGTTCCCGCTGCTTCGGCCAGTCGGCCTCCGGGCCGGCGGCCAGGATCGCGTAGTGGGTGCCGTCCGCGGCGGCGAAGGCCCGGTCGACGACCTTGCGGCGGCCGCCGTCGCGGTCGTAGACGTACACCAGCTCGGCGGCGTCGGACGGGGCGCCCGGTTCGCCGGTGACCCGTTCGAGGCTGATCTCCTGGTACCCGGGCTTGTTGGCGCGGCCGTCGTCGGAGGCGCCCCGCAGGGCGTCGTACGGCGTCATGCCCTCCTCCTGGACGACGAAGACCTGGATCAGGCTCCGGCGGTCCGGCGCGTTGAAGAAGACGCCCTGGTCGGACTCGGTGCGGTCCCAGCCGTCGGGGACGGCGATGGTGAAGCCCTTGACGTCCCGCTGCGCGCTGTAGCCCGGCGGGGGAACGTCGTCCGCCGGGGCCGACGACGTGCCGGACGGCGACGGCGAGCCCGACGCGGTGCTGCCGGTCGCCGGCTCCGTGGTGGTCTCGCCGCTGTCCACCGGGGCCGAGACGGAGACCTCCGGGCCGCCCGCCGCCGGGGTCTTCGCGTCGTCCCGGCCCCAGACCAGCCAGCCGCCCACGGACCCGGCGGCGAGGACGGCCACGGCCACCCCGGCCGCGAGCGCCGTCCGCGAGCGCGGCCGGTCCGCCGCGACGGTGCCGGGCGCCGGGTACTGCCAGCCGCCCGTCTCGGGGTCGTACTCCGGCGCGTACCCCGGGCCGTATCCAGGCGTGGCGCCGGGGCCGTACTCCGGCGTGGCGCCCGGGCCGTATCCAGGCGTGGCGCCCGGACCGTACTCCGGCGCGTGGTCCGGGGGCGGCGGAAGCGGTACGACGGGGCCGTACCCGTCTTCGGCTCCGGGCCCGGGCCCTTGCGGGGCGACGCCGGGGCCGGGGGGCCCGGTCGGCGGCGACACCGGCCCGCGCTCCCAGCTCTGCGTCTCGTCGTTCCAGCGGGCCCCGCCCCCGTGGCCGCTCATCTCACCCACCGAGCAGGGTGCCGACGGCCTGGCCGACGGCGACGCCCGAGGCCAGGATCCCGGTGACGGCGCCCGCGTCCGTGAGGGCCTGGCGCAGGCGGCGCAGGCGGCCGGCGCCCGCACGGCCGGTGGCCTCGATCTCGTCCTCGGCGTCGGACAGTTCCTCGTCGAGGGCGGCCGTCTGCTCGGAGGGGACGACGCCCGCCAGGTCGGCACGGAGCTTGCCGATGGCCTGGAGGAGCGCCTCCTGCCCGGGGTCGAGGGCCGGACCGGCGCCGTTCACGGTGCTGGTGACGGTGTTGTTGTCGCCGATGGTGACGTTGCCGCCGGTGTTGGTGACGTGAATGCCGCCGCGGTCACGGGAGTTGTCGCTGTCAGCCACGGTCGCCTCCGGTCTTCGAAGTGGTGAACGTCTTGTGGGTCACGGTGTTGTGGTTGCCGAGGGTCACGTTCCCCTGGGTGTTCTCGATGAACGTGCCGCCCTCGGCGACGTGCACGATCTTCTGCTCGAACTCGGCCGTCTCGTAACCGGCTTCGCGGAGGGCGATGGTCACGCCGTTCGCGACCCGGTCCTGCACGCTCTTCAGATAGCGGCTGACGTCCATCTCCTGGAAGAGGGAGGCCTGGTCGTCGGAGCCCAGCTCGCGGACCGAGGCCCACGGCCCCTCGGGCAGCGCGTGGGCGTGGCCCGCCGTCAGCACCCGCCACAGGTGGCCGACCGCGCGCCCGATGGTGACCAGCGCCCGCCCGGCGGAGCGCGGGGTCTGCCCGAGCGCCCACACGGCCTTGCCGAAGTGGTGGTTGTGCAGGTAGCGGTGGGCGACCCGGTCGGCGTACCGGTAGAGCGGCTTCACCGGCCGCAGCACGTGCGGGGCGACCTCCAGCATCAGCATCCCGCCCTGCGTGTGGACGCGGACGAAGACGGTCGTGACGATCTCCTCGCCCCAGCCGCCGACCCTGATCCGCAGGAAGTGGCGGCGGGTCTCGCCGCCCTCCTCGATGGCACCCGAGCGGTGCGCCTCGAAGCCCTCCGGGGTGTACGGCGCGGAGGCGCGGTCCGGCAGTCCGTCGACGGGCAGGAACACGACCTCGTCGATCTCCAGTTCGCGCAGCCGGTCCCGTACGGCGGCCTGGATCTGCGGCGACCCGTGCGGGGAGGGCACGCGCAGCGCCTCCACCAGCGGGACGACGTGGCGCATGATGGCGCTGTTGTCGAGCGGTTCGGGCGCCTTGCCGTCGAGGTTCTTGCGGGGGCGCAGCTCGACGGAGAGCGACCAGGGCTCGTACGGCTCGCCGGCGCCGCAGAACGGGTCGTCGGCGTCGTACATGATCAGCCGGGCGTGCTGCTCGACCCGGATCCGGTCGCGCAGCCGGCGGGAGCGGGCCCCCTCGGCGAGTTCGGCCGGGTCGGTGCGCTGGTCGGGGAAGCGCTCGCGGGAGAGCTCTCGGGTGAGCGCGCGGGCGAACTGGCCGCGCTGGGTGGCCACCGCCCAGGCCACGAGCAGCGGCACGGCGAGGGTGATCCACGCCTCCAACTTCCCGACGCCCCACATCTCCTGGGCGGCGAGGCCGACCGCGAGGTCGAGGACGTCGCCGGTGTCGGAGAGGTCGCCGAGGAAGTCCGCGTCGGACTCCTCGTCCCCGATGACGAGGAAGAGGAGGAGCAGCGCGGACTGGAGGAACATGAGCCGGCCGTACCAGCGCAGCAGGAAGGCGGGGACGCTCCGGTAGACCGGGGCGGTGGCCGCCTTGCCGCGGACCCAGCGGGCGAGGCCGAGCACGAGGAACGGCGCGATCAGCAGGGCCACCAGGCCCTTGGTGAGCGGGATCGCGACGATCCAGAGGGCGATGATGCCGGCGGCCCAGCCGAGTTCGACGCGGCGGGCGCGCAGCGCGTGGGCGAGGACGCGGCTCGCGTCGTAGCCGAGGGCGGGGGCGGCGAAGCGCTCCTCGTGGACGTACAGCTGGTCGATGACCGCGTCACGGAATCCGTCGTCGAGGTACGTGCCGGCGCAGAGCAGCCGGGTCGCCTCGCTGGAGGCCGGTAAGCGGCGCGGGTCGACGGCGGGCGGTGCGCCCGGTGGCCGTCCCGGCTGCTGGGGCACGAAAGATTGCGGCAAGACTCCCCCGATTGTATGGAACTGTCCGTGTTTTCGGCCGAGTCGGCCGGGACCGGTGGGACAGCATAGGGGAGGTCAGGGCGCCGTGTCGGCGTGAAGAACGGCGCCCCCGGGCCGCACGGTCGGTCGTGCGGTCCGGGGGCGCCGAGCATGCGGAGCCGGAGTCCGATCGGGCCGGGGCCCGGATCGGGACGGGCTCAGATCAGGCCGAGCTCGCGAACGGCGTCGCGCTCCTCGGAGAGCTCCGCCACGGAGGCGTCGATGCGGGCGCGGGAGAAGTCGTTGATCTCCAGGCCCTGGACGATCTCGTACTTGCCGTCCTTGCAGGTGACGGGGAAGGAGGAGATCAGGCCCTCCGGGACGCCGTAGGAGCCGTCGGACGGGACGCCCATGGAGGTCCAGTCGCCCTCGGCGGTGCCGTTGACCCACGTGTGGACGTGGTCGATGGCGGCGTTGGCGGCGGAGGCGGCGGAGGACGCGCCACGGGCGTCGATGATCGCGGCGCCGCGCTTGGCGACGGTCGGGATGAAGTCGTCGGCCAGCCACGCCTCGTCGTTGACGATCTCGGCGGCGTTCTTGCCGGCGATCTGCGCCTGGAAGATGTCCGGGTACTGCGTCGCGGAGTGGTTGCCCCAGATGGTGAGGCGCTTGATGTCCGTGACCGAGGAGCCGGTCTTCTTGGCCAGCTGCGTCAGCGCGCGGTTGTGGTCCAGGCGGGTCATCGCGGTGAAGCGCTCGGCCGGGACGCCCTTGGCGGCGGACTGGGCGATCAGGGCGTTGGTGTTGGCCGGGTTGCCGACGACCAGGATCTTGATGTCGTCCGCGGCGTGGGCGGCGATGGCCTCGCCCTGCGGCTTGAAGATGCCGCCGTTGGCGGCGAGCAGGTCGCCGCGCTCCATGCCCGGGCCGCGCGGGCGGGCGCCGACGAGCAGGCCGATGTTGGCGCCCTCGAAGCCCGCGTTCGGGTTGTCGAAGATGTCGATGCCCTTGAGCAGCGGGAACGCGCAGTCGTCGAGCTCCATGGCGGTGCCCTCGGCGGCCTTCACGCCTTGCGGGATCTCGAGGAGGCGCAGCTTGACCGGCACGTCCGCGCCGAGCAGGTGGCCCGAGGCGATGCGGAAGAGCAGCGCGTAGCCGATCTGGCCGGCCGCGCCGGTGACGGTGACATTCACGGGAGTGCGGGTCATGGCGATCTCCGTAAGACAGCTGGCGGTGGGGGTCCCTGCCCCTGGTGCTGGAACGTCCCTTCTTGATCGACGATCGATCGGTCTGATCGATCGGTGTCTCGACGTGAAGAGATTTCCAGCGATCAGGCTATCGGACCCGGGGCCCTGCGAACCCCCACTCCCTTGTGGTCCGGCTCACTGCCACCCGTCCGTGCGCCCCCCGAGTACCGGAATGGTCACTTCCGTGCCACAGCGCGCCGACTGATCTTGTCCCGGTACTGACACGTACATGACCCTTGAACGCGACGGCGCCCGCCCTCCCACGGGGGAGAGGGC
>NZ_JBHJQI010000120.1:0-26730 GCF_042262805.1 Streptomyces sp. NPDC056361 | reverse complement strand
CAGGTCACGGTGCGGCCGAGACGTCAGGAGCGACCGGCCTCGTCGGCGGACGGTCGCCCGGTCCCGAGCTTCCGGGCCCGCTCCAGGTCGCGGGCCAGATGTGCCCGGCGCCGCCCGTTCCTGCGGCGGCTGCGCCGGTCCTCGGGAGTGTCGTACATCAGCTGGGTATGGAAATAGTTGACGTGCTCCAGGACGGCGAAGAGCGTGAAGAGCAGGCCCGGGATGCTCCCGGTCCCGGGGGCGTCGGCCACCGCGAGAACGGTGAGCGGTACGCCGAGACCGAGCAGCACCAGGTTGACCACCCGAGCGGCGGCGAACACCGCCGCCCCGGGAAGCGGCGCGCCGCTACCGGCGGACAGGGCGCGGAGCTTGACCGTCCAGTACGCGGCGCCCTCCAGCAGGAGCAGCGTGACCAGTGCGAACCCGAAGAGGTTGGCGGCCGTCGGCGGCACGCCGACCACGCCGAACCAGATGGCCGTCTGCAACGGGACGTTGACCAGTTCCCCTACGGCGAGCGACCGGAGTCGCCGTCGGACCCGAGCCCCGGCCGACCGGATGCCCGCCGTCACTGGCGCGCCATCTCGGCCACCAGGCGGTGCGCCCGCTCCGTGTCCCAGGTCAGCGCGGCGGCCCGGATGGCCTCGACACCGGGAGGGACGTCCAGGCCCAGTTCGTCGGCGAAGACGGCCCGACATCGCTCGATCACGCCCAGCGCACCGGCCACGTCGCCCTGCGTGCAGTAGGTGGCGGCGAGCAGCTGCCACAGCCGCTGCCGGTAGGGGGCCTCGGCCAGCACGGTCTCGATGCGGTACGAGAGCATCTCGGTCCGATGGGTCAGCAGGCAGGCGGTGAAGAAGTCCTGGCAGGCCTCGAAGCGGGTGTTGCTGAGGCCCACGGTATGCGCGTGGAACCACCGGGTGGCCGGGAGCCGTTGGCCGAACGGGCCGTGCCAGAGGGCGAGGGCCTCGTCCAGGTGGCCGACCGCGGCCCGGTGGTCGCCCGCGGCGAGCAGTTCCTTGCCCTTCCGGGCGAGCTTCAGGAAGCAGGACAGATCGAGTTCGTCCGCGTCGACGCTGAGGGCGTACCCGGTCTCCGCGCCGCGGCTGGTGGTCAGCCGCTTGCTCAGTCCCGGCAGCGCGGAGTCCAGGCCGCGGCGGAGCCCGGTGAGGTGGCTCCTGATGTTGGCCACCGCCGAGCTCGGCGGGTCGTCCCACAACAGCTCGGTCAGCTCGCCCATGCCGACGAACTGTCCCCGGCGCAGGAGCAGCGCGGTGAGCAGCGCGCGGCGGGCCGCCGACTGCGTCTCGGCACCGCCCGCGATCCTCACAGGTCCCAGCAGTCGGAAAAGCATCTGGCTCTGCCACCTCTCGTGTGAAGTGCTGAGGCAGGTACCGGCCCCGGGCCGCAGGGGCCGCCGGCGGTGTCCCCCTCGCGTCGTGTGGTCAGCACCACACCTCCCTCATGACCGAATATGGCAGTGCCCAGGGCGGCGAGGAACAAGGCCTGTTGGCCAGATACGGCCAACCCGATGCAGGATCCGGCCTGATCGCTTCTGGACCGGAGATCCTACTGCTGAGTCACCAGGGGCTCCTGGGGAAACCTTTACCCTTCGGGCACCTCCCTCCTACAATTCCTGCAGCACACGCCGGCCGGATCCTTCCCGACGTCCTCTCCCACGGGAGTGCCTCTTGCTCGTGCACCACATGGCGGTCCTTGGTCTCACTGCGGCGGAAGAGGAGCTCTACCGGCACTTGCTGCGCAACCCCGGCGTCGAACTCGACGAAGTGCACGTCCTGTTGAGGCAGGAACCCCTCTGCTTGGAAGCAGCGGTGCGGCGGCTGCGGGAACTGCACGTCATCCGTGAGGACGACGGCAAGGCGTGGCCGCACAAGCCGGACCTGGTGGTCAACCGGCTGGCCCAGCAGCGCCTGGAGGAGTTCTACAGCACCATCCGCACGCTGTCCGACCTGAAACCCATCGTGGACTCCCTGGCGCGTGACGCGCGCGACCAGGGCCCGAACTCCGAACACGCCCCGGTGGAACGGTTGATGGGGTTATCGGCCATCCGCGAACGTCTGGACGAACTGGCGTTCTTCGCCCGTGCGGAGGTTCTGGCCTCCGAGCCCTACGACGCGCTCACCCCGGAGAACATCAAGCACTCCCGCCCGCTCGACCTGCGCTGCCTGCGCCGCGGCGTCGTCCTGCGCAACCTGGTCCGCGCCTCCGCGGTGGCGGACGACACCACGCGGGCCTACCTCCAGGAACTGACCGCCGCCGGGGCCCGGATCCGGGTGGTCGAGGACCTGAGCGAGCTGATGATCGTGTACGACCACCACACCACGCTGGTGCCGGTGGACCCGAAGAACACCTCCAAGGGCGCCCTCTGCTCGAGCGAGGAGGGGATCGTCACCACCGTCGTCAACAACTTCGAGCGTCTGTGGGCGGGGGCCGAGGAGTTCACCGACCTGGTCGGTCAGGGGGACGACTCGTCGAGCGATCCCGAACTGACCGATCTGCAAGTACAGGTGCTGCGGGCGATGTGCACGGTCGGCAAGGACGAGACCGGCGCCCGCCAGGTGGGCACCGCACTGCGCACCTACCGCCGCCACATATCGGAGCTGATGCGGCTCCTCGGTGCGGAGAACCGCGCCCATGCGGCGTTGCTGGCCCGAGAACGAGGGTGGGTCTGACGGTCGGGTGGGTCTGACATTCGGGTGGGTCTGACAGCCGGGGCGTGACCCGGCCGTCAGCCGTCCCCGAATTCCCGGGCGTCCGTCCACAGCCGCTCGAAGTGGTTGACGACCGTGCTCACCACGCCGGGTTCAGCCGTGACGAACGCGCCCTTGGTGATGTCCGAGGGCTCGACCGGCACCAGCGCGGTCCCGCCGTCGCACACCGCCATCGGGCTGTCCGGGGAGGACAGCACCCGCACCCGAGCGCCCGCGTCGGCCAGTCGGCGCAGGTGGGCGACGGCCACCGGGTCGGTGAGCAGGGACCGCCGCACCAGGAGCCGCACGGTGACGCCGCGCGCCAGCATCCGCAGGCCCAGCGGCAAGGTCAGCCGGAGGACCCGGGGGTCGACCTCCTCGCAGAGCCCACCCGCCAGCACCTCGGAGCGGGTGCTCAGGGCGAGGGCCTCCACCCTCGCCCGCAACGCGGTGGGATCGGTGATCCGCTCCACCAGCCGGCTGTCCTGCGGAGGCGTGTGAGCCTCCTCGGGCCGGCCGACGGCGGCCGCCTCGTCCTCCAGGGAGCGCACCACCGTGTAGACCTGGGCAAGGCTGCGGGTGATGGTGTGCAGCTCGGCCAGCAGCCGCTCGGCCAGCAGGCCCACCACCACCTGCGGCTCCTCCGGCCACAGCGCTCCGTCGCTCTCGACCACGGCGCCCAGGGCCTTCAGCCGCCCCACGGCAGCCGCACCGGCCCCGGGCGGGTGCCAGGGCGCGGCGACGGTCTCGGCGACGCCGCTGCCGGGATGCCTCAACAGGTGGCGGTACGTCTGCTCCTCGGCCGGGGTGATTCCCAGGATCTGCATGCGGTGCATCGGCGGTGCTCCACGGTCGGTCGGTGACGAGGTACTGGAAAGGCGGTGGGTCGCGCGTCGTGCTCGGCACCCGGACCGCTGGACCCACCCCCGTGGCGGGCACGCCGCACAGGGTCAGGTGCCCGGCTTCTCCTGCCAGCCGTTGACCCAACACGCGTTCTGGGGATCGGGACAGCTCCCCGCCGCCACGGCGGCGTCACCGCTCGCCGGTGTGGCGCTCCCCGCGAGGGCGGTGAACGCCCCTGCCGTCGCCAGCGCGGTCAGCATCGCCGCCGCGATCCCTCGGGCGGTCTTGCTGGTGGCGGTACGCATCATGGTTCTTCCCCTCCCGGCGCCCGGCGCCGTTTCCTCAGAGGTGCCCGGGACGAGATCCCCGACCACATCAGAAGCATCGCAGCGAACCCCCTCCTCCACAGGACTCCCCGTTGGCATGCTCCTGCCTCCGCACCGTGCACGATCCTGCCACCGAGCGCGAGCATCGGTGCTCCGTCACGCGGCATGCCCGGGGTCAGGACCCCAACGCCCGCGCCAGGAGCCCGCGGCGGTGGTGCGTGCCCGTCTTCGCGAAGACCGACTTGAGGTGGTCCTGGACCGTGTGGACGGACAGGGACATGGCGTGCGCCGCGGCGCCGGTGTCGGCGCCCTCCGCGAGGAGGCCGAGGAGTTCCGTCTCGCGTGCCGTCAGCCCATGGGCCCGGCAGAACACGTCCAGGCGGTCGGCGGGCGTGGTCTCCTCGATCGTCACGGCGATCTCCCGCCCGGACCGTGGCACTTCGGAGCCCGGGTCGCATTCGATCCGGGCCGCGCGCAGCGTCAGCCACAGCCCCTCGGCGAGGTGTACGCGCGCGCGGGGCGGGTTCGGGTCGATCCCCGCCTCGCCGGCCAAGAGCTGCGCGGCCACGTTGTACGCGGCCGCCGGGATCGGCGCCCGGCCCTCCTCCGGCGGGATCAGACCCGCCAGATAGGCGGGGGCCTCGGGCGTTCGGCCGCGCACCCGCAGGTCTCCGGAGAGCAGCAGCACCAGCGGGCCCGGACGTGCGGCACCCGGCGGGCGGGCCGGGAAGGCCGCGGCCTGGGCGCGCCGGAGGGCCTCGGTGACCGCGTCGCCGACCGCGTCCAGATAGGCCAGGTCCGCGGTGCCGAAATCGGCTCCGTACCGCCACAGATCGAGAAACCCCCAGCATCCGAAGCGGTCGCGGAAGACCGCCGACGCCACGTCCCGCACCCCGGCCGGGCGAAGCAGCTCCGTCCACAGCGGCCCCCTCTCGACCTCCGGCAGACCGCTCAGCGCCGCGGCACCCGTCAGGGAGGTCCAGCGGTCGGCGGAGGTCAGGTACTTGAGCCGGATCAACCGGGGCAGCTCCGGCAGGAAGGGGACCCGGGCCACCGGCGAGCACCCCACCGAGGTCACCGGGTCGGTCAGCAGGAACGCGAAGGCCTCGACGCCCAGCAACCCCCGGAACTCCCGGAGCAGGTGGACCCGGAGAGCGTGCGCGTCCCCGCCGGTCGCGCAGATCCGCAGGACGCGTTCGCGGGAGCGGGCGTGGGAGGCGGGCAGAGCCATGGGCGGAGCGTACGGCCGAAACCCCAGAAATCTGGGATGTACGCGACCGGGCGCCGTCACCCACGCTGGAACCGTTCCCTCGAATCCCACGCGCCTCTGGAAGGAGGAGCCGTGATCACCCTGCACATCGAGCACCCGATCACCGACTACACCGTGTGGAAGCAGGCATTCGACCGTTTCGCCGACGCCCGCCGAGACGCCGGAGTGCTCCGGCACCGGGTGAGCCGCCCCCTCGACGACCCCGCCTACGTCGTCGTCGACCTGTCCTTCGCCACCGCCGAGCGGGCCCACGGCTTCCTGGACTTCCTCCGCACGCACGTCTGGGTGAGTCCCGTGCACGCCCCGGCCCTGATCGGGCCGCCCGTCACACGCCTGCTCGCCACGGAGGAGGAGACCTGACGGGGCGCCGACGTGCCGTTCTCGCACCACTTGCACGGCTCGCTTTGTGTGGCTCACCCATATGCCCCGTGCGTGCGCGTCCGCCTACCGTGTGCGGACCCGGTGCCGGGACGGCCATCGGGCGGACGCGCCAAGAGCGCACGAGCGGGGAAGGCCGGAACATGGCCGACAGAACGAGTCCTGGACGCCGGTGGCGGCTGCGTGCGGCCCGCGTGATGGCCGTGGTGGGGGTCGTCGCGGCCGCCGTGGTGGCGCCACCCGCCGCGGCGAGCGGCGCGACGGCCGCCGCCACACCCTCGTACCTCACCCTCGAGGCGACCTACGGGGCCGGGACCGTCACCAACGGCTGGGAGCGTGTCGAGCGCTATCTCGACACGACCACCGGCTTCCGCACCGAGGGCTTCCCGCCGGACGGCCGCGGTGACCAGGACGGCAAGCGGGTCACGTACTTCGGTGGCGTCTCGCGGCCCTCCTCCGGCCGGTTCCTGCTCTACTCCGCCCCCGGCTGGAACACCGGGAGCCGCACCACCCCCGTCCTCCTGGTGCACGGCGCCAACGACACCGCGGACCGCGCCTGGGCGAACCCCGGCGAATCGGGCGGCTACGGCTGCGGCGCCGCCTCCTGCCCCTCCACCGGGCTCATGCAGTACCTCTCCCAGCGCGGCCACCGCGTCTTCGCCGTCGGCTTCGCCCACAAGCAGGGCGACAACCTGATGCAGGCGCAGATCGTCGGCGACGCCATCGCCGCGATCAAGGCCAAGCTGGGCGTCACCAAGGTGGACCTGGTGGGCTGGAGCAAGGGCGAGATGTCGACCCGCGCCTACGTGTCCTCCCTGAAGCCGAGTTGGGGCCGGACGTACGCCGGCGACGTCCGCAGGCTGATCACCCTCGGGGGCCCCAACGGCGGCTACGACTACCCGTACGCCCACGGCTGGGCGCACGACTTCTCCATCTGGCCCGCGTGCGGCGGCCAGGTCAACGCGCCCTCCCCGCACTCCCACATGACCTGCTACGGCACGTACACCGCCCGCCCCGAGTTCTCCATGACACCGGCCGGCGGCTACGACAACTACCCCGGCCAGCGGCAGATGCTGGCCCGCTGGGACGGCGTGTACGGAGTCGACGGCGCCGCCCAGGACTGGTACACGACGTACTACGGCGGCCAGGGCTTCTACACCGCCGGCAGCGGCATCCAGGCCGCCATCGACGCCGGATCGCTGATCGCCCCGCTGCACGCCGCCGGCGTGCCGGCCACCGTCACCACCTACCTCCTCGCCGGCGGATCCGCCGACATCGTCGGCATCTTCAACGAGAACCGGGGCCCCAGCGACGGCGTCGTCTTCACCTCCAGCGCGCTCGACACCACCGGCATCCCCACCGTCGGCGGCACGGCCACCGTCGCCGCCGCCAACCACCTCGAACTGGGCTGGCACGGTACGGCCGCCGCCCAGGTCGCCACCTGGCTCTCCTGACGCACCCGCCACGACCACAGGACCCGAGGACATGACCGCTCTCCGCACCCGCCGCGTCACCACCGGCAGACTGACCCAGCAGATCACCGAGACCGGGACCGACGGCGAACCCGTCGTCTTCGTCCACGGCAACGTCTCCTCCTCCGCGTTCTGGCACACCACCCTCACCGCGCTGCCGGATCCCTACCGCGCCATCGCCGTCGACCTGCGCGGCTTCGGCGGCACCGACCCGCTGCCCGTCGACGCCACCCGAGGCCTGCGGGACTACGCCGACGACCTCGCCGAGCTGCTCACCGCCCTCGACATCGACCGGGCCCACCTGGTCGGCTGGTCCATGGGCGGCGGGGTGGTCACCCAGTTCCTGCGCGACCACCCCGCCGCCGTCCGCTCCCTGACCCTCGTCAACCCCGTCTCCCCGTACGGCTTCGGCGGCACCCACGGAGCCGACGGCACCCTCAACTCCGAGGACGGCGCCGGATCCGGCGGCGGCACGGCCAACCCGGACTTCGTCAGGCTGCTCGCCGAAGGCGACCTCGGCGAGGACTCCCCGCTCTCCCCGCGGTCCGTCCTCGCGGCCTGCTACGTCAAGCCGCCGCTGCGCCCCGAGCACGAGGACGCGTACGTCGCGGCCATGCTCACCACCCGCCTCGGCGACGACCACTACCCGGGCGACAGCACGGAGTCCGCAGCCTGGCCGGGGATCGCGCCGGGCACCCGCGGCGTGCTCAACTGCCTCGCCCCGATCCACTTCCGCGTCGACGACCTGCACCTGATCGACCCCAAGCCGCCGGTCCTGTGGATCCGGGGCGAGGACGACGTCATCGTCTCCGACACCTCGATGTTCGACCTGGCGCACCTCGGCGCCCTCGGCGCGGTGCCGGGATGGGACGGCACCCCCGCCCAGCCGATGCTGGCGCAGACGCGTCGGGTCCTCGACCGCTACGCGGCGGCCGGCGGCACCGTGCGGGAGGTCGCCGTCGCCGACGCCGGGCACGCCGTGCACATCGAACGCCCCGAGGAGTTCGGCAAGGCCCTCCTGGAGGTCCTGTCCGCATGACCGTGTGCCGCACCCGGCAGGGGGAGGTCCGCGGCCGGACCTCCCCCGACGGGGTGACCTCCTTCCTCGGCATCCCGTACGCCGCCCCGCCCTTCGGCGCCCTGCGGTTCCGGGCACCCGCGCCGCCCGAGCCCTGGACGGGCGTACGCGATGCCACGGCGCACGGGCCGACGGCGCCGCACGCCCCCTACGCCCCGCCCTTCGACGCCCTCATCCCGGAGCACGACATCCCGGGCGAGGACTGCCTGAACCTCGACGTCCGGACCCCGGCGCCGGGGCCGGGCGCCCGCCTCCCCGTGATGGTCTGGCTGCACGGAGGGGCGTTCACCAACGGCTCCGGCTCGGCGTCCGCGTACGACGGAAGCGCCTTCGCCCGGGACGGCGTCGTCAGCGTCACGCTCAACTACCGCCTGGGAGCCGACGGTTTCCTGCACCTTCCCGACCGCCCCGACAACCGGGGTCTGCTCGACCAGATCGCCGCGCTCCACTGGGTCCGGGACAACATCGCCTCCTTCGGCGGCGACCCGGACCGCGTGACGGTCTTCGGCGAATCGGCGGGCGCGATGAGCATCGGCACCCTGCTGACCACCGAGGCGGCCCGCGGCCTGTTCCACCGGGCCGTCCTGCAGAGCGGAGCCTGCCACCACTTCCTGCGCCCGCCGTCGGCCCGCTTGATCGCGGCCCGCCTGGCGGAGAAACTCGGCACCAAGCCGACCCCGGACGCCTTCGAGGCCGTACCCGTGTCCGAACTCATCCAGTCCCAGGCGGAGTTGCGTGCGGAGATCGGCGCGGACCCCGACCCGGCCCGGTGGGGCGAGGCGGTCCTCAACATGATGCCCTTCGAACCCGTCCACTCCGGCCTCACCCTGCCGGGCCCGGACTGCGGCGTCGACCTCCTCGTCGGCAGCAACCGCGAGGAGTACCGCCTCTTCCTCGTCCCGACGGACAGACTCCACGCCTTCCCCGAATCCTCGCTCCGCGCGATGACCGCCGCCTACGGCCTCGACCCCGACGAAGCCCTCCCCGTCTACCGGGCCACCCGCCCGGACGCCACCCCGGGCGAACTCCTCGACGCGGTGGCCACCGACTGGTTCTACCGGATCCCCGCCATCCGCCTCGCCGAATCCGTCCCCGGCTCCCACCTCTACGAGTTCGCCTGGCGCTCCCCCCGCTTCGACGGCGAGCTCGGCGCCTGCCACGCCCTGGAACTGCCCTTCGTCTTCGACCGTCTCGACGACCCGTCGTACGCGCCGCTCCTCGGCGACCACCCGCCCCAGGCCCTCGCGGACGCCGTCCACGGCGCCTGGGTCTCCTTCGCCGAGACCGGCGACCCCGGCTGGCCGGCGTACGACACGACGACCCGCGCGACGATGACCTTCACCGCCACCCCCACCACCGTCCCCGACCCCCGGGCGCCGGAACGGCTCCTCTGGGAGGGCGTCCGCTGACGTGCCCCGGCCGCAGGCCACGCGCCCACGGAGCCGCAGCGCACGCGCGGGCCGGGCGCAGGGCCACCACGGAGCCTAGGGCGTGCCGCCGGGAGGGTGCTCGGGCATGTCCTCGGGCTCCGGTTCCAGCCCGAACAGCGTCGCGTACAGGCGCAGCCGCTCCCGCACCCAAGCGGGCGACTCCCCGACCGCCCGTGCCCGGACGGCCACCTGCTCCGCGCTCACCGTCCCGCCGAGCGCGGGCAGTCTTCCGTCGAGCCGTTCGGAGAGGATCGTCAGGTCCTGCCAGCGCGGTACGGCGTCGGGCACCCCGGTGAGCGGCGGCGCTCCCCCTTCGAGGGCGAGGTAGGGCCTGATCCGCTGCCACGTGCGGCCGACGGGCTCGCCGAGGCGGCCCGCGATGCTGACGAGGTCGAGGGGCGCCAGGGGCGATCCGGCGGGGGAGACGCGGTGGTCGGGGTCGAGGGTCGCGAGGGTGTACGCGTCGGGCGTCTCGGCGGGGAGGGCGGCCACGGCCCCGGCGTCCAGCACGGGTACGAGCGCCCCGATCGCGCGCAGCGGTTCGAGTGCGGCGTACGCCTCCTGTACGTCCTGGTGGCGTGCGCGCGCGTAGACGGCGAGCTTCATCGGGGTCAGCGGGGTCCACCGGGGGCTCTCGCACCACTCGGCGTCGTCATCGTCGTCGTCGACGCCGCAGGTGATCAGGGCGATCGTCTCGTCCCTGGAAGGGCAGAACTTCTTCAGCTCCTTGGGGAGTTCCGCCGCGACCAGGTCCGGCCCCAGCTCCAGGCGGCCCGCCTCGCGGCTCGCCGTCTTCCACAGGTACGACAGCTTCTCGCGGAGCTCCTGGCTCGCGGTGAACAGGACGGCCGACGTGGCGGCGACCGGGTAGTTCGCCGAGTCCCAGGAGGGATCGGGGCCGGAGAACGCGTACCTGCTGGGCGTCGGCAGTTCGTCCCAGGCGCACAGCAGGCGTGCGGCGTCCGGAAGGGACACGGCGGCGGAGCGCAGTTCGTCGAGGGTCCAGGAGAGCTCCTCCCAGCCGGTCGTGTGCGGCCTGACGTAGGCGAGGTCCCGCAGGGACACCCCGTGTTCGAGCCGGACGTCCACGTCGTGCAGCCAGCCCACGAGCGTCCCGGTCTCGGGCGACGGGACGACCGTCCGCCCCGCCGATCCCTTCGTGTACCGACGGCGGTGGACCAGGCCGAGTTCCCGCGCGTGGGCGGCGAGGATCCGCTCCGCCTTGTGCAGCGGGATCTCCCACTCCGCGGCGAGGTCCAGGGTGGCGGCCCACGGCAGCACCGTGCGTCCGTCGCCCGTGTCCACGACGTAGCGCCGCAGGAGATGGAAGAGGTCGTACGGAACCGAGGCCCAGCGCTCCACGGCCACCGGATCGGGAACCGGGCGCAGCCAGCCGAAGTCGGCGACCGTCCGCACGGCCTCGCGCGTCGCGCAGCCCGCCCGGAGCGCCGCCGCCCGGAGGTCCCAGGGGGTGGTGGTGGGCCGCCAGCCGTGCTCGCCGTGCGGGACGTAGAGCAGCGACAGCTCGTCCCGGGTGCACACGTGGTCGCGGTGACGGTCGGGCGCGGAGGGGACGGGATCGGGCAGGAACGGCGCGTACCTGGCACAGGTGTCGGTCAACTCGCCCAGCGGCGTGCGGTATTCCGCGGACGCGCGGACGATTCCGCCGAGGTCCCGCGGCGGGTGCCGGTAGTGGATCTCGTCCTTCGCGCGGTCCTTCCCCGTGGCGGTGCCCCCGAAGCCGACGGTGATGTTGCCGTACGGGTTCCTCTCCGGGCCCAGGAGTCCGGACATGACGTGCAGGTCGGTGTAGTCGGGCTTCCAGTCGAGATCACCGTCGCCGAAGACCGCCGGGGCGGCCAGCCGCGGATGCGCGACGCGCAGGGACCGCGCCGCGCGCAGTACCTCTGAGACCTCCACCCGCTGGGTTTCGGCGACCTTGACGGCGTTCCGCCAGTCCCCTTCGACGTCGTCGGCGATGCGCGACCAGCCCGGCTGGGGCACCGGATGGCCTTCGAGGGACACGGGAGCCGCTTCGCGCTCCCTGCCGAGCCGATGCCCGAGGGCGGCGGTCCGCCACGGCCGGATCGCGTCGTGGAGCCGGCCCTCCTTGCCCCTGCTCCTCGACCGTCCGTCCACGTGCGTGTCCAGCCTGAACCAGCCGACGTCGTCGAGGTCGACCGTGCGGCCCCGGCCGGACGCGACCCGGACGCCCTTGCCCCGCCACTCCCGCCACAGGATCCGGGCGGCGGCGGGGTTGCGCGTCTCCATGGACCAGAGCCAGTCGAGGGTGAGTGCGGGCCACTCGGCCAGCGCGTGAGCCCCCAGGCGGATCTGCTCGTGCGCCCACCGGACGTCGAAGTCCTCCAGCTTGTTGCGGTTGACGCTGAGCTTGCCCCGGTGCTCGCCCGACAGGTTGAGGACGTGCCCGAACACTCCCTTGTCGGTGACGATGCCGTCGCACACGATCGCCCCGCCGCCCTCGACCCACCACAGGGTCCCGGGCACCGCCTCCACGGCGGAGTCGGCGGCGATCGTGAACTTCCCCTCGCCCGCCTGCAGGACGCCCGCCGGCCAGGTGGCCCCCCGGCCGTCCTCGTCCCGCACGTCCAGGGCGAACTCGCTGACCAGGACGTGGGAACGCAGCGCGGACAGACAGGAATCGCCGCTCAGCCGGCGGTCGTTGCGCAGGTAGAGGCGGACGCGGGTGCCGCCGTCCGGGAGGTCCGTGGGACCCCGCTCGTCGACCTCCCGGACCCGGAACAGGCTGCCGCTGACCGGGATCTCGACGCGCAGCGCCTTCTCGGCGGGCCTGCCGTCGGGGCCGACCGGCCGGGTGGTGATCACCATCTCGTCGGCCAGCATGAAGTAGCTGAACACGCCGATGCCGAAACGGCTGTTGGGGTACAGGCGCAGGGTCCTGTCCTGGCGCAGCCAGGCCGCCTGTTCGCGGCGGAACGCCTGGGACTGGTCGAAGCGCCGGCCGCCCTGGGTGAAGGTGCTCCTGAGCTGGCTCTCGGTCATGCCGACGCCGTTGTCGAGGCACTCGACGTAGCGGCGGCCGTGCTCGTCCCGGCCGGTGCGGATGGTGATGCCGCCCGCCCAGGTGCGGGGTGCCTTGCCGCAGCTCCGGAGGTAGCGGACGCGCATGTCGCGGTAGCGGCAGGCGTCCAGGGCGTTCTGGTAGAGCTCCCGCAGGGCGAGCGCGGGCTTCCCGTCGTACAGCTCCTCGCCCATGAGCAGGCGCCGGATCTCCGTCTGGGCCAGGGAGAACCGGGTCAGCGGGACGTCGTACGCGTCGAGGCCGTCCTGCTCGGCGGGCCTCAGGCGGTGGACGGTGAGGCGGGCGGGCAACCCGCCGAGCAGGGCGCCCTCGTCGGTGGGGAGCCGCCTGGCCGACTCGGCGAGGGCGTGGACGAGTTCGTCGGCGTCCTCGACGGCCGAGGTGAGCGCCGCGTGGACCGCGGGGTGCGGGCAGACGGCGTCCAGATGCAGGTAGGCGGGTGCCTCGCCGGTCCGGTCGAGTTCCCACACGGCGTCGCGGAGCACGGTGATCAGCTCGTCCGGCACCACCGGGTCGGAGACCGCGAGGTGCTCGGCGACGACCTCCGGCATCCGCCGGGCGTCGAAGGAGAGCAGTCCCGCCACCCGGAGCAGCGCCGCCAGCGGGCCCGTCCGCAGGCGCTGCGGGGTCTTCCGTACGACGTGGCGCTCGGGGAGCGTGCTCCGCCGGCCGTCGGGCGCGTCCCCGAGGGCGAGTCCCGCGGCCACGGTCCGCAGGGCCGCCGAGAGGTGGGCCGCCCGGCCGGTGGTCGCCGCGCTCCGGGCACCCGCCGGGGGAACCGCCCCGTCGAGCAGCCGGGCCGTGAAGCCGGCGCACCACACCTCGGGCACGGGCTCCTCGTCGGTGGCGAAGCGCTCGGCGATCCACCGGTGGGTCAGCCACAGCGCGACGGCATGGCGGTCGTCCGACGGGTCGGCGTCCCACCAGAACCAGTCCGCGATCTTGTCGGTGATCTGGGGATGGTGCTCGGTGATCTGCTCGTAGTGCCGCCGCAGGTCGTCGGCGTCCGGGCGGCGGTGCACCGACCGCGGGCGGACCTCGGCGGCCTGGCCCAGCCGGTCGGCCCAGGCCGCCTCGTGCAGCAGGACACCGGCGATCAGGGCCGTGACCTCCAGGGCGGACAGCCCGGCGTCCTTGGGCAGCAGCATCGGGAGGACGTCGCGCAGCAGCCGTACGGGGAACTCGTCGTCGGCCCACGGGTCGTCGAGCCGCTGCCGCGCGTGGTGCACGTGCCGGGCGACGTCGGCCGCGAGGACGGCCAGGCACTCCTGGAAGCCGGCGACGGCCTCGTCGTCGCCCGTCGCCACCCGGTCCCAGAGCGCCGGCATCCGCACGGCCTCCTGCCACTCCTCCAGGAAGCGCCTGCCCCCGGCGACCTCGCGCGCCCTGGTCTCCGCCTCCCGATCGGCGCCGTACCGGACCTGGACCCGCTGCGTCCCCGCCCCCGCGCGCCGGGACAGGTTCCGGGTCTCCCGCCGGGCCGCCTCGTACACCTGCTGGACCGTGGTCGCCTCGGTCAGCGGGTCGAAGGCCCGCGCGAGGGCGAGCGAGAAGAAGCTGCCCGACTCCGAGCAGCCGCCCTGCTCGCCGGGCCCGCAGCCGGTCAGCACGGCGAAGCCGGAGCGGGGCGGACCCGTGAGGATGCGGCTTCCGAACGCGGCCCCCGCCGCGTCCTCGGCCGACCGGCACGCGTCGACGAGCCACAGGACGGTGTGGGCGGCGCAGTCGACGAGGTACCGGCTGATGTCGGCCTCGAGGAGGGACTCGCGGACGTGCGGTCGATCCCAACCGCCCCCGGCCGCGCCGGTTCCGGTGGAGGCCCGCGCGTCGGCGGGCACCAGGTAGTCGGTGTCCCCGACGCGCACCCCGTGCCCGGTGAAGTGGAGGAGCAGTGTGCTCCCGGCGGGTGCGGCGGCGGCCAGCGCGGTGATCCGCTCGGTGATCTCGTTGCGCGTCGGGTCGCGCAGCGTCTCGACGGCGTAGCCGCTTCCCCGCAAGGCGGCTTCCATCGCCGCGAGGTCGGCGTCGATGGCGGCCCCGAGGGGCGGGAGGTGCCGGGCGACACCGGGGTTGTCGCTCACACCGATCAAGAGCGCCACACGGCTCACGTCCGCCACCACCGACCCCCTCGGTTCCCCTCCGAAGATCACATGATGACATCCGGGGCGAGGGGAGCGAGGTCGGGGCGTTTGGCGGTGCGGTCGTCCCCGGAGGAGCGGCCGCGCAGCCGGCGGCCGAGCCACGGACCGAGGAACTCGGCGGCCCAGCGCAGCTCGCGGGCCACGCCGTCGGTGCCGTGGCCGGGCGGCGCGGGCAGGGGGCGGGTCCAGGAGTCGTCGCTGCCGGGCAGCGCGAGCGCCTGGGCGACGGCGGCGGCGATGCGCTCGTGGCCGAGGGGGCTGGTGTGCAGCCGGTCCGCGCTCCACAGGCGGAGGTCGCTCGCGACCTCGTGGTCGCCGATCTCCGCCACCACCACGCCGTGCCGCCGCGCGGCCGTGCGGATGCGGTCGTTGAGGGCGACGAGGCGGTGGCGGACGGGCCGGGCCAGCGGGATGACGCGGGTGACGTCCGGGAAGGTGAGGGTGGCGACGAGCGCTCCGCCGGCGGTCAGCGCGGCGAACATCGCCTCCAGGTGGCCGACGGTCTCGTCGGCGTCGAAGCGGGGCCGCAGCAGGTCGTTGACCCCGGCCACCACGGTCGCCAGGTCGGGCCGCAGGGCGAGCGCCGGCGCGAGCTGCTCGGCGTGGACCTGTCCGGCGACGCGGCCGCGGACGGCGAGGTTGGCGTAGCGCAGGTCGGGGTTGTCCCGCGCCAGGTGTTCGGCGAGGCGGTCGGCCCAGCCGCGCAGCCCCGTGGTGTCGTCGCCGTCGCCGACGCCTTCGGTCTGGCTGTCGCCGAGAGCCACGAACCGCGAGAAGCGAACCGGTGTGGCGGTCATGGGCAGGGCCTCTCTCCGGGAGCGGTGCGTGCCGGACCGTCCCGGTTTTCGCATCGTTGATTAGTCGCGAAAGCGAGTATAGACACCTGGCCATGGTGCTCGTAATCTCCGATACACCTATTCAACAAGTTGCCTAGAGGTGAGCGTCCCGTGCATCCCTTCCGCAAGGCCGTAGAGAACCGCGACGAGGCCGCGATCGAGGCGCTCCTCGCCGAGAACGTCGTCTTCACCAGCCCCGTCGCCTTCAAGCCCTACCCGGGCAAGGCCATCACCGCGGCGATCCTGCGCGGCGTGATGCGCGTCTTCGAGGACTTCGCCTACGAACGCGAGATCGCCGACCCCGCCGGCCGCGACCACGCCCTCGTCTTCACGGCCACCGTCGGCGGCAAGCGCATCCAGGGCTGCGACTTCCTCCACTTCGACGAGGAGGGCAGGATCGACGACTTCACCGTCATGGTCCGGCCGCTCTCCGCCGCCCAGGCGCTCGCCGAGGCCATGGGCGCCCAGTTCGACCGCATCGCCCGCGAGGCCGCGGACGCCGCCGGGGAGTGACCGCCGCGTCGCGGGACGCGGCGGCCCTGCCGATTCAGCGGGTGGCGGCGGTCCGGTCGCCCCGGCCGGTGGCGGCGATCGCGCCGGCTCGACGGTTGGTGGCGGTGGTGGCGGTGGTGTCGGCCCGACGGACGGCGGCGGGTGCGTCGGTGCGGCCGTCCGGTCGGCACGGAGGGGTGGGGCGCCGCGTCCACGCCTCCAGGTCGCTCAGGGCGGCGGTGAAGTCGTCGAGCATCGGCCGCAGGTGGTCCGCGTCGAGCGGGACGAGGCCGTCGGTGTGGGCGCCGCCCGGCACCGTGCGGTAGCGGTGCAGCGCGGCGCGGCCCGCGTCGGCGACCATGCGGTGGTAGACGTCGCCGAACGCGGCCGGCGGGGTGAGGGCGTCGAGACTGCCCTGGACGCTGACGAGCGGGCGGCGGATGTTCCCGGTGAGGGAGACCCGTGCCACGGCCTCGTGCACCGCCCGCGGGCGGGACGCGAAGTCGTAGTCCGTGTCGCAGCCGGCCCCGGTGCCCGCGGGGCAGAACGGGGTGCCGGCCCGACCGGCCCCGTCGTAGTCGGGGTCGAGCTCCTCGCGGACCACCCGCTGGAGGAGGTCCCACTGGCGGGCGTGGTGCCAGCCCCACTGCGGCTCGGAGCCCCTCGGGTAGCCGACGGCGTGCAGCTCGGCCGCGGCGGTGCGGTCGCCCTGCTCGTGGCGGGGATAGGCGCGGAGCGCGGGCGGGAGGGTGGCGAGCAGGCCGCCGCCGGGGGTGAAGGTGAGGGCGTTCCAGTCGAGTCCGCCGGTGTACAGGTCCGGCCGGTGTTCGAGCTGCCAGCGGACGAGGTAGCCGCCCGCGGACAGGCCGGCGGCGTAGGTGGAGCGCGGGGCGCGGCCGTAGTGCCGTCCGGCCGCCGCCTTGGCGGCGACGGTGAGTTGGGTGACCCGGCGGTGCCATTCGAGGATCGCGTCGCCGGGGCGCTCGCCGTCCTCGTGGATCTCCGGGCCGGTGTTCCCCTTGTCGGTGGCGGCGTACGCGTACCCCCTCGCGAGGACCTGGTCGCTGATGATCCGGTCGTTGGCGTACTGCTCGCGCAGCCCCGGCGGGCCCGCGACGACCAGCCCGCCGTTCCAGTCGTCGGGCAGCCGGATGACGAACTGGCTGTCGTGCCGCCAGCCGTGGTTGGTGTTGGTCGTGGACGAGTCGGGGAAGTAGCCGTCGACCTGCACGCCCGGCACCCCGGACGGGGTCGTCGTGCCGGGGGCCTCCAGACCCGCCCAGTCCGCCGGATCGGTGTGCCCGGTGAGCCGGGTGCCCGTCGTGGTCAGATCGGCGAGGCGGGCGGAGACGGTGTACTCGGCGCCGGGGACGCGTACCCCGGCGGGCCCGGTCGGACCGGACGCCGGGGCGTACGGGCCGGCCGTCCGGGCGTACGGGCCGGCCGTCGGAAGGGGAGCGGCGGTGGCCGGAACGGCCAGGACGGTGGCCGTCAGGAGCGGTGCGACGGCCAGGCAGCGGAGGCGCGGGGAACGACTGCGCATGGAACCTCATCTCGTGGTGGGCTGACCCCGAGGAATCTAGGAACCGCAGGTCACCGGGGGTAAGTACGGAACGGCAGGGGTGGCCTGACCAGGAAGGCACATGACCATCGGTCACCTTCCTTGCAGGGTGGGCGACTTCGTGCCGACGCCCTCGTTCCGTCCGCGTACGCTGCGGGAGCCGTGCGTCCGCGCGGGAGTCCCCGGAGGAGGCCCGATGCCGCGCCCTGTGCCCTGGATACCCACGGTCCTGTACGGGGCCGTGCTGGCCGGAGGCGTCTACTACGCCCTGATCGGACCGGGCTTCGGTCTCCGCACCGCCGCGTTCGCCGCGCTCCTGTGCGTCCTGGCCGCGCTGGACGGGCGGGCCTGGCGGATCCACGGGACCGCCGTCT
This sequence comes from Streptomyces sp. NPDC056361, assembly GCF_042262805.1. Classification (NCBI taxonomy): domain Bacteria; kingdom Bacillati; phylum Actinomycetota; class Actinomycetes; order Kitasatosporales; family Streptomycetaceae; genus Streptomyces; species Streptomyces sp. NPDC056361. The sequence continues at coordinate 8,757 of NZ_JBHJQI010000120.1, read as the reverse complement.
TCGCCCTCAGGGTCGCCCTGCTCGGTGCGGTGGCCGCCCTCGACACCTCGGGGCTTTCGCGGGTGCTGTTCGTACTGGTGCCGTTCCTGGGGTTCTTCGCGTTCGGGCCGGCCGCGGGGATGTGGCTCGGCGCGGGCTGCGTGGCACTGCTCGCGGGCGCGTTCACGGCGTGGGTGCCGGACTGGGAGGTGCGCGCCGAGTACATCGCGGACCTGCTGATGTTCTCCCTCGGAGTCGTCCTCGCCCTGGCCATGGCGGCGGTGGCCGTACGGGAACAGCGGGCGCGGGGCCGGCTCGAAGGCACCCTCGCGCAGGTGGCGCAGCTGTCGGCGGCCCGGGAGCGCAACCGTCTCGCGCGCGAGATCCACGACAGCCTCGGGCACCATCTCACCGCGATCGGCGTCCAGTTGGAGAAGGCCGAGGCGTTCGCCTCGCTCGACCCGGCGGGCTCGGCCCGGGCCGTGGCGCACGCCCGCTGGTCCGCGGGCCGGGCCCTGGACGAGGTGCGGGCCTCCGTGCGCACCCTGGGCCCCGAGGCGGAGGCGGAACCGGTGGGCCTCTCCCGTACGCTGGCCGACCTCGTCCACCACCTCGACGGCGGCGCCCACCGCATCTCCCTCGACGTGTCGGGCACCGAGCGGCGGCCGCTCCTCGTCCTGTACCGGGCCGCGCAGGAGGGACTCACCAACGCCTGCCGGCACTCCGGCGCGAGCGCGATCCACGTCAGGGTCCGCTACGACGACGACGGCGCACGCCTCTCCGTCACGGACAACGGCCGCGGCCTCGACGGCGCGGAGGAGGGCTTCGGCCTGGCCGGACTGCGCGAGCGGGTCCGGCTCGCCGACGGGACGGTGGACCTGCGCAGTTCGGACCGGGGCACCGTCCTCACGGTGGGGGTGCCGTGGTGACCGGGCCCGGGGGAGCGGAGGCGGCGGACGTGCGGGTGCTCGTCGTCGACGACCAGGACCTCGTGCGCGAGGGCATCGCCGCGCTCCTCGGCATCCAGCCCGGCATCGACGTGGTGGGGAGCGCGCGGGACGGCGCCGAGGCCGTGGAGGAGGCCGAGCGGTGCCGCCCCGACGTCGTGCTCATGGACATCCGGATGCCCGGCACGGACGGCGTGGCCGCCACGGCCCTGCTCCGCCGCCGGCTGCCGGGCTGCCGGATCGTGATGCTGACGACCTTCGACGACGACGAGTACGTCGGCCGGGCCCTGAAGGCGGGCGCGGTCGGCTACCTCCTGAAGAACCTGCCCGCGGCCCGGCTCGCCGAGGCCGTCCGGCTGGCGCACGCCGGCGTCGCCCAGTTCGACCAGACCGTCCTCGCCGCCCTCGCGGCCGGCGGTCCCGGCCCCGACCCGCTGACGCCCCGCGAGACGGAAGTGCTCCGCCTCATCTCCGCCGGCGCGACGAACAAGGAGATCGCCGCCCGGCTCTACCTCAGCGAAGGCACCGTCAAGAACCACATCTCCCGCGTACTGAGCCGCCTCGGCCTGCGCGACCGTACCCAGGCCGCCCTCTACGCCCGGGACAACGGGCTGGTCTGAACGCCCCCCCATCTTGCGAAAGATGATGAAAGAAATTGCAGAAAGGGGTTGACCGTCGCTTCGATCGAACGAGAGGGTCGCCCCATGCCCGCACACGTACCGCCGGTCGCCGACGAGCGCGACGGCCTCCTCGCCTACCTCGCCCAGCAGCGCCGGCACCTGCGCGCCACCGCCCACGGCCTGACGGACGATCAGGCCAGGGCGACGCCCACCGCGAGCGAACTCAGCATCGGCGGGCTGATCAAGCACGCGGCCCGCTGCGAGGCCGGCTGGACCGACCTCGTCCTCCAGCGCCGGCGGGGTCCGCAGCGCGCGGCGGACGAGAGCGACGCCGACGAGTTCCGCCTCGCCCCGGGCGAGACCCTGGCGGGCGTGCTCGACCAGTACGAAGCCGCGATCCGCGAGACCGACGAGGTCGTCGCCGGCATCGCCGACCTCGGCCGGCCCGTCCCCGTCCCGCAGGGCCTGCCCTGGTTCCCCGCCGACGTGCCCGCCTGGTCGGTCCGCTGGGTCCTGCTCCACCTCATCGAGGAGACCGCCCGCCACGGCGGCCACGCCGACATCATCCGCGAGACCATCGACGGCGCCACCCTGTTCCCCCTGCTGGCCGCCGCCGAGCAGTGGCCCGACCCGTGGTTCCGGCCGTGGCAGGCGCCGACCGGCTGAGCGGTCGGCAGGCCGAGGGGCCGTCGGGTAGGGCGGCCGACCTTCCGGCGGCCCGACCGGCTGCCCCTCCCGGCTGCCCCTCCCGGCTTCCTGCGCGGCGGCGGTCGGAAGCGGCCGGCTACGGCCGCGCGCGTGGCGGTACTTCGGCGAGTGTCGTCAGGAGACCGGCGACGAGCGGGTCCCCGTCGTCGAGACGCCGGGCGACGGCGACCCGCGTACGCGGGGCGCCCGGCTCGATCCGGCGGAAGGCCACGCCCTTGAGGCGGATGCGGCGGATGCTCTCCGGCGCCAGGGACACCCCCAGGCCGGTCTCCACCAGGGCGCAGACCGTCTGCCACTCCACGGCGTGCTGGACCACCTCGGGCGAGAAGCCCGCCGCCGTGCACAGGCCGGTGATCCGGTCGTACAGCCGGGGGCCGACGGCCCGGGGCAGGAGGACGAACGGCGAGTCCGCCAGCTCCTCGACGCGGACCGACCGCCGGGCGGCGAGGGGGTGCGCGGACGGCAGGACGGCCACGAAGGGCTCCGTCAGGACGGTCTCGAAGACGAGCTCCGGATCGTCGGCGGGCGGCTCGCGCAGCAGGCCGATGTCGATCGTCCCCTCGCGCAGCGCGGCCAGTTGCGGCGTGGTCGTCATCTCGTGGATGTCCAGACGCACGGCGGGGAACCGCTCCCGGTGCGTCCGCAGCAGGCCGGGCAGGACGGTCAGGGCGAGCGACGCGGCGAAGCCGATCCGCAGGCGCCCCGCCCTGCCGCCGCCCACCTCGCGGGCCGCCGCCAGGCCGTCCGCGAGACCGGTGAGGGCGCCCCGGGCGGCGGGAAGCAGCTCCCGGCCCGCCGGCGTGAGGGTCACGCGTCCCGGCTCGCGCCGGAACAGCGGATGGCCGACCTTGTCCTCCAGGCGCCGGATCTGCTGGCTCAACGGCGGCTGGGCGATGCCCAGTCGGGACGCCGCGTGCCCGAAGTGGAGTTCCTCGGCGAGGACGACGAAGGCGTGCAGCTGCGCGAGGGGAAGTTCGGGTCGCTCCATACGCCCAGAGATATCACGCGGCACCTGAACCGGTATTGGACGTATATGTGCCGCTCACCTAGCGTTTGGCGCATGACAGAGCGACGCTCCCTCCTCAGCGGCTCCACCTTCGAGGAACAGATCGGCTACGCGCGCGCCGTCGTCGACGGAGACTGGGTGCACGTGTCCGGCACCACCGGATTCGACTACTCCACCATGACCGTCTCCGACGACGTGGTCGCCCAGGCCGAGCAGGTCCTCCGCAACATCGACACGGCCCTCGCCCAGGCCGAGTGCACCTTCGCCGACGTCGTCCGCGTGCGCTACCTGCTGCCCGACCGGGCCGACTTCGAGCCCTGCTGGCCGGTCCTGCGCCGCGCCTTCGGCGAGGTCAGGCCGGCCGCCACCATGCTCGTGTGCGGCCTCGCCGACCCCCGTATGAAGATCGAGATCGAGGTGTACGCACGACGGGCCGTCGCGGCCTGAGGGAGGCCGTCACCGCCCGGACCCCACCGCGCCCCGGGACCCCGCGGTGCGCGCCACGACGAGCAGGAACAGGCCGCAGGCCGACACGAGAAGCCAGCCCGGACGGCTCGCGGCGGCCAGGTCGGCGGGCCCGCTGCCCGCGACGAGACCGCCGGCCACGGCGATGCCGACCGCCGCGCCGACCTGACGGGCCGTGGACGTGATCGCACCCGCCACCCCGGCCCGGGACGACGGCAGACCGCTCACCGCGGTGTTGGTCAGCGGGGCGTTCGCGAAGCCGAAGCCGATGCCGATCAGCAGGAGGGCGCACAGGATCAGCGGCACCGCGGTGTCCTGGTCGAGGCCCACCAGGCACAGACCGCCCGCCGCGATGAAGGCGCCTGCGAGGACCAGCGGGCGCCGGGGCCCGAGCCGGCCGACCATGCTGCCGGCCCACGGCGCGCACACGGTCGCGCCGAGCGCCATGGGCAGCGTCGCGGCGCCCGTCGCGAGCGGCGTCCAGCCCCGCGCGTGCTGGAGGTAGAGGGTGTCGAGCAACAGGGTCGTGTTCAGCGCGGCGAACACGGCCGTCGCACCGAGCACCGCCGTGGCGAACGACGGCCGCCGGAACAAGGCCAGGTCCATCAGGGGTTCGCCGCGCCGCAGTTCGGCCCGTACGAAGCCGGCCACGGCCGCCGCCGTCAGCACGTAGCCACCGAGGGCCACGGACGACGTCCAGCCGATCCGGGGGCCTTCGATGAGAAGCCCGACGGAGAGGCAGAGCACCGCGGTCAGCAGCACCTGGCCGGGCAGATCGAGGCGGCGGGCCCGCTCGCCGCGCGACTCCGGCACGAAGACGGCGACCAGGACGAGCGCCGCGACCACGACCGGCGCGTTGATCCAGAACACCGAGCGCCAGCCGAACGAGGCGATCAGCGCCCCACCGGTGACCGGACCCGCCGCCATGCTCAGCCCGAAGACCGACGCCCACACCCCGATCGCCCGGGCCCGCTCCCGCGGATCCGGCATCGCGTTCACCACGATCGCCAGGGCCACCGGACTCAGCATCGACGCCCCGATCCCCTGCACCGCCCGGGCGGCGACGAGGACCTCCAGGGACGGGGCGGCGGCGCACGCCAGGGACGCCAGGCCGAAGACGAGCAGCCCGCACCGGAAGACCCGGCGGCGCCCGAAGCGGTCCGCGAGGGCGCCCGACACGATGAGCAGGCTGGCCATCACGACGGTGTAGGCGTCGACGACCCATTCGAGACCCCGGGTGCCCACGTCGAGGCCCCGCCCGATCTCGGGCAGCCCCACGTTGACGATGGTGGTGTCCACCCCCACCAGGAACATGCTGAGCGCGCAGACCGCCAGCACCGTCCAGCGTCTGCGCGCGCTGAGCGGGGCGGGTGGAGTGGCCAGGGACGTGGTGAGCACGAGAGCTCCCCCTTCGGCAGGATCCCTACGGCGGGACCGGACGCCGCCCAGGTTCGGACCGGGGAACGGCCGACGACCAGGAACTTTGCGAAGACCGCAAAACGGCCGCGCCGACACCCGGCCCCCGACCGCACAATGCCCCCATGGACGCCGAACTCGCCGCACTCATCGACAGCATCGGACCACGCCTCCGCGCCCTGCGGCGCGACCGCGGCCTCACCCTCGAAACCCTCGCGGCGGACACCGGAATCTCCGTCAGCACCATGTCCCGCCTGGAATCCGGCCTCCGGCGACCGACCCTCGACCTCCTCATCCCCCTCGCCCGCGCCCACCGCGTCGCCCTCGACCGGCTCGTGGCCGCCCCCGCCACCGGCGACCCCCGCGTCCACCTCACCCCCCGCAGCCGCGCACCCGGCAGCGTCCTCGTCCCCCTCACCCAGTACCCCGGCCGCGTCCAGGTCTTCAAGCAGGTCCTCGCCCACCGCGCACCGCGACTCGTCACCCACTCCGGCTACGAATGGCTCTACGTCCTCGCCGGCGACCTCCGCCTCATCCTCGGCGAACGCGACGTCACCCTCCGCCCCGGCGAGGTCGCCGAGTTCGACACCACCGAACCCCACTGGTTCGGCCCCGCCGGCCCCGAACCCGTCGAGATCCTCCACCTCTTCGGCCCCCACGGCGACCAGGCCGTCGTCCGCACCGCCCCCGACGACGAGCGCCCGGGCGGGTGATCGCGTCGGTCAACCGGCGCAGCCCGGACGGCCACGCCCGTCCCACCCGCGCACGGACGGCCACAGTGAGCGGCGTGGATGTCGACAAGGTCACCGACGAGCTGTACGCGCTCAAGCCCGCCGAGTTCGTCCCGGCACGGGACCGGCACGTGGCCCGGGCCCGCCGAGCGGGGGACGCCGCCGCCGCGAAGGCCCTCGCCGCCCTCCGCCGCCCGTCCGTCGCCGCCTGGGCCGCCAACCTCCTCGCCCTGCGACGACCCCGGGAAGCACAGGACTTCCTCACCCTCGGCGAAACCCTCCGCGAGGCCCACCGCACCCTCGACGCCGATCGCCTCCGCGAGGCGAGCCGCCGACAGCACCAGCGCGTGACCGCACTCGCCCGCGAGGCCGCCGAGCTGGCCCGCGAAGCCGGACAACCCGTCAGCGCCACGGTGTCGTACGAGATCGAGCAGACCCTCCACTCCGTCCTCGCCGACCCGGACACCGCGGCACGCTGGTCGAAGGCCCGGCTCGTGAAACCGCCCTCCGCCGCCGTCGGCTTCCCTGACGCCGCTCCGGAGGCGGTGGCCGCCCGCTCGTCCGAGGCGCATCCCGCGCCGACACAGGGAAAGCCCGGGCGCGTGTCCCGGGGGACTGCCGGACGCACGGCTTCGGGCAAGGGCGGGCACACGCCTTCGAGGAAGACCGGGGGCACGGCTTCGGCGAAGGCGGCCGGGCGCACGGCCTCGGCGAAGACGGCCGGGCGCAAGGCTTCCGGCAAGGCCGGACGTACGGCTCCGGTCGCGGCCGGGCCCGCCACGCCGGAGCCCTCGCGCGAGCTCGTACGGGCGCGGGAGACGGCCGAGGAGGCGGTCGAGGCGGCCGGGCTGCGCGAGCGGGAGCTCCACGAGGCGCGGGACGCGCGGCGGGCCACCGCCGAGCAGGCCGAGGAGACGGCGGACCGGGTGCGGCACCTGGAGCAGGAGCTGCGGGCGGCCCGGCGCACCGCCCGCGACGCCGCCGCGGCCGGTGCCGAGGCCGGTGCGGCGGTGACGGCCGCCGAACGGGCCCTGCAGGACGCGCGCGGGGCCGCCGCGCGGGCCGCCCGTGAGGTCGAGCGCCTGGAGCGCTAGGGCGTGTCCGGAAAGTCATGGGAGCCAGAGTTGGAGGCAGGCGAGGGTGACCATGGCTTGGTAGTGCCGGGCTCGCTTGTCGTATCGGGTGGCAAGAGCCCGGTTCTGCTTGAGCCGGCTGAAGCAGCGTTCGACCACGTTGCGGCGCCGGTAGGCCGCCTTGTCGAGGCGGCAGCGGGCCTCACCGCGGCGGATGCGGCCGTTGACCTGGTCGATGCGTTCGGGGATGGTGCAGGCGATGCCGCGTCGTCGCAGGTAGGCGCGGATCTTGCGGGCCGAGTAGCCCTTGTCCGCGACGACGCGGTCGGGCCGGGTTCGGGGCCTGCCCGGCCCCGGCCTGGCGATCCTGATCCGGTCCATGACCGCTTCGAACCGGGTGCAGTCGTTCACGTTCCCGCCGGTCAGCGTGAACGCGAGGGGCCGGCCCTGGCCGTCGCAGGCCAGGTGGATCTTACTGGTCAGCCCGCCGCGTGACCGGCCGAGCGCTTCACCCGGCCAGGGCACACAAAAGGCCGGCACCCTTGCCACCGATGCGGGTGGTACGGCGTGCCGGCCGAGCCGAAATCCTCCGAGAAGGAATCCAGTGAGAGCAAAGCCTCCTAACAGCTGTTCCGAATAAGGACGTGAGCTGGAGGTTTGCCTGCCGGTACGGTCCACACGTGGTTCTTGGCCCGGCCGCGGGGCTGGCGTCATCAGGCGTGGGAGACCGACCGCGTACAGGCGCCGGTGCTGGTCGATGTGGACGGCCATGCCCGCAGCCCGTGGGTCACGTGGTTCACCGATTGCGCGACGAACGCGATCACGGGGGTGGCGGTCACGCCGGGGCATCCGTCACGGGAGTCGGTACTGGCGGGCTCGCTGGGAGACGGTTCGGCCCGGCGGGCTCGTCGTGGTCCTCGCGCACAGCGGGTTCGACGGTACGCCGAGCAGGCGGCGAGCGCTGCTGGTGGGACCCGGGCATCGTCCTGTGCGAGGACTACGACGGCCTCGCCCGCGGCAACCATCACCGCGACAGCATCTCGTGGTCCGATGGCCTGTGACGGAGCATGAGTTCCATCAGCTGCCCGGGGCGGGAGTCGGTCACGACGGGTGCGGGGTGAAAGCGTGGACCGCTCACACCCCGCCGCGGAATCGTCAGTAGACCAGGCCCCACGCCTGGGCGGTGTTGAACTCCGGGTTGCAGGTCCACAGGGTCAGCCAGGTTCCGTTGGCCGAGGAGTTGCCCTTGTTCGTGATGCACTTGCCCCCGAACTTGGTCCAGGTCCGCTCGGAGTTGCCGATGAACACCTGCGGGCTGGTGTCGCTCCAGTCGCAGGTCCACAGGGTCAGGACCGTGCCGTTGGTGGCGGAGGCGTTGCCGCGCGGGGTCAGGCACTTGCCGCTGACGTCGTGCACGATGTGCTGGTTGAGCCAGTGCCAGTTCTGCAGGTTGCTGCCCGTGCAGGACCAGACGGTGATGACTGCCCCGTTGGCGGTGCTGTTGCCCTCGGGTGTGGCGCAGCTGCCCAGGTTGTAGAGCCGGTTGCCGGCGGCGTTGGCCGTGCCGGTCGACAGGACACTGACGCCGAGCGCGGTGAGCAGTGCGATGAGTAGGGCGGACGCCTTGCGTATCATCTCGGTCTTCCTCGAAGGTTGCCGGCCCCGCGGGCGGGGGTGGCGGTGATGTGATGGTTGCCGGCCGGAAGGGCGGGGACACCTGTCCGCGCCGCGCGGCCATGAGCGCAGATCATGAGGATCGACGCGGCATGGCAGCGTTCGTCGCCCGGGCGGGTGTCCGGCAACAGTGAATCT